>CAMEMX010000041.1 GCA_945927915.1 uncultured Clostridia bacterium | reverse complement strand
TGCGCCTTGCCGCCGAGCGGCTGCTGGGTGACGAGGCTGTACGGGCCGGTGGAGCGGGCATGGATCTTGTCGTCGACCAGGTGGTGCAGCTTGAGGAAGTAGGGATAGCCGACGGTGACGAGGTTATCGAACGGTTCGCCCGTGCGGCCGTCGTAGAGGACGGTCTTGCCGTCTTCGCGCAGGCCGGCGAGCTTCAAGGTCTCGCGGATGTCCTTCTCGTTCGCGCCGTCGAAGATCGGCGTTGCGACCTTCCAGCCGAGGGCGTGCGCAGCGTAGCCGAGATGGACCTCCAGAACCTGTCCGATGTTCATACGGGACGGGACGCCCAGCGGGTTCAGCACGATGTCGAGCGGCGTGCCGTCGGGCAGGAAGGGCATATCCTCCTCCGGCAGGATGCGGGAGACGACGCCCTTGTTGCCGTGGCGGCCGGCCATCTTGTCGCCGACGGAGATCTTGCGCTTCTGCGCGATATAGACGCGGACGACCTTGTTGACGCCGGGGGCAAGCTCGTCGCCGTTCTGGCGGGTAAAGACCTTGACATCGACGATGATGCCGGCCTCGCCGTGCGGAACCTTCAAAGAGGTGTCGCGCACCTCGCGTGCCTTTTCGCCGAAGATGGCGCGCAGCAGGCGCTCCTCGGCGGTCAGCTCCGTCTCGCCCTTGGGCGTGACCTTGCCGACCAGATAGTCGCCGGACTTGACCTCCGCACCGATGCGGATGACGCCGTCCTCGTCGAGGTCCTTGAGCGTGTCTTCGCCGACGTTCGGGATGTCGCGGGTGATCTCCTCCGGGCCGAGCTTGGTGTCGCGTGCCTCGGTCTCGTACTCCTCGATATGGATGGAGGTAAAGACGTCCTCGCGGACAAGGCGCTCGTTCAGCAGGATCGCGTCCTCGTAGTTGTAGCCCTCCCAGGTGACGAAGCCGATGAGCACGTTCTTGCCGAGGGCGATCTCGCCCTGCGAGCAGGCGGGGCCGTCGGCGATGATCTGCTCGTCCGTCACGCGGTCGCCGACGGCGATGATCGGGCGCTGGTTGACGCAGGTGCCCTGGTTGGAGCGGGCGAATTTGGTGAGCATATAGTCGCAGACGCGGCCATCGTCGTAGCGGATGGTGATAACGTCCGCCGAGACGCGGGTCACGACGCCGTCGCCCTCGGCCTTGATGCAGACCTCGGAGTCCACGGCGCACTTGTGCTCCATGCCGGTGGCGACGATGGGCGCCTCCGTGACCATGAGCGGAACGGCCTGACGCTGCATGTTCGCGCCCATGAGCGCACGGTTGGCGTCGTCGTTCTGCAGGAAGGGGATGAACGCCGTTGCGATGGAGGTCATCATCTTCGGCGAGACGTCGAGGTAGTCGATCGTCTCACGGTCGACGGCGATGATCTCGTCGCGGTGGCGGCAGGTAATGCGGGTGTTGAGCAGGTAGCCGTTTTCATCGACAGGCTCCTTTGCCTGCGCGATGTAGAAGTCGTCCTCAACGTCGGCGGACATATACTCGATCTCGTCCGTCACGCGGGAGGAAACATACTTGCCGTTCTCGTCGTATTCCTTAACGACCTTGCGGAAGGGCGCTTCCACGAAGCCGTACTCGTTGATCTTGGCATAGCTTGCAAGATAGTTGATCAGGCCGATGTTCGGGCCTTCCGGCGTCTCGATGGGGCACATACGGCCGTAGTGGCTGTAGTGGACGTCGCGGACGTCGAAGGAAGCACGCTCTCTGGACAGGCCGCCGGGGCCGAGCGCGGACAGGCGGCGCTTGTGCGTCAGCTCTGCCAGCGGGTTATTCTGATCCATGAACTGCGACAGCGGAGAGGAACCGAAGAACTCCTTGATGACCGCCGTCACAGGACGGATGTTGATAAGGCTCTGCGGGGTGACGGTGTCGAGATCCTGCACGGTCATGCGCTCGCGGATGACGCGCTCCAGGCGGGTGAAGCCGACACGGAACTGGTTTTGCAGCAGCTCGCCCACGCAACGCAGGCGGCGGTTGCCGAGATGGTCGATGTCGTCGGTCGTGCCGACGCCGAAGACCACGCAGTTGAGGTAGTTGATGGACGCGAGAATATCGTCGCGGGTGATGTGCTTCGGAATGAGGTCGTCGCGGCGTTCCTCAATGGCGTCCTCCCAGCCGTCGGCCGGGACGGTGTCGAGCATCTCAAACAGCACCTTGCGGCAGACCTTCTCGCGGATGCCGTACTGCGCCGGGTCGAAATCGACGAAATTCTTCATGTCGACCATGAAGTTGGAGAAGACGCGGCAGGACTTGCCGTTGACGTTCAGCGTGGCCTCGCAGACGCCGCGGGCGGAAAGCTCCTTGGCTCTTGCGCGGCTGAGCACCTCACCGGGCATGGCGAGGATCTCGCCGGTGCGCGGGTCTGCGACCGGCTCGGCCAGCTCCTGACCGCTCAGGCGGCTCCAGACGTCCATCTTCTTATTGAATTTATAGCGGCCGACCTTGGACACGTCGTAGCGCCGCGGATCGAAAAACAGGGCGTCCAGATAGGACGCGGCGTTGTCGACCGTGGGCGGCTCGCCCGGGCGCAGACGGCGGTAGATCTCCAGCAGGCTCTCCTCGCGGGTCTTGCAGGGATCCTTTTCCAGCGTGGCCTTGATGCGCTCGTCCTCGCCGAACAGCTCAAGGATCTGCGCGTCGGTCTCGACGCCGAGGGCGCGGATGAGGCAGGTGATCGGCAGCTTGCGGTTCTTGTCGATGCGGACATAGAAGCAGTTTTGCAGATCGGTCTCATATTCCAGCCATGCGCCGCGGTACGGGATGACGGTCGCGCTGTAGATGTGCTGATCCGCCTTGTCCACGGTGTCGCCGTAGTACATACCGGGGCTGCGGACGATCTGGGAGACGATAACGCGCTCGGCGCCGTTGATGACGAAGGTGCCGCCGTTGGTCATGAGCGGGAAATCGCCCATGAAGATCTCCTGATCCTTGATCTCGCCGGTCTGCTTGTTGAGCAGGCGGACGCGCACCTTGATGGGCTTTGCATAGGTCGCGTCGCGCTCCTTGCACTCCTCGACCGTGTACTTGGGCTTTTCATCGAGGGAGTAGTCGAGGAAGGACAGCTCCAGATTGCCGGTGTAGTCGGTGATTGCCGCGACGTCACGGAACACCTCGCGCAGGCCCTCGTTCAGGAACCAGTTATACGAGTCCTTCTGGATCTTCAGAAGGTACGGCATCGACAGGATCTCCTGATACTTGGCGTAGCTCTTGCGCTCGGTCTTTCCGAACTTCACGTCCTTGATTTCCATATCGGTCTTCACGCCTTTCTGTACAGATGTAGCTTGGGTGTGTTGTTTCGCGTATCGGCTGCGGTTCGCCACTCTTCCGCTGTCCTGCCGCCTATTGCATATCAGTTCGACACACACGGAGGCGTTGACAGTTTGTTGCATTTCCCTCTTGCGCTTTCCGCAAGACCGTGGTATAATGCTGATAGTGGGTGAAGATTGGTGCTTGGCGATATTCCCGCAGTATAGGCATCAATTTTACCACACTTTTTTTGATTCGTCAATGGATTTTGCAGAAAAAAATTCGCCTCATACGGAAATTTTTCCGTATGAGGCGGTTTTGTTTTTGTGATATTTGCCGGAAAGCTTCAAACATTCAAAACAGCAGCCCATCGAAGCGTTCGCGCAGGCTGCGGTAACGCTCTGCGTCGGGCGGAGCGATCTCGCCGCGGGCGATCATGGCCTCGAATTCCGCACGGTCGACCCATTTGGCGTCGCACGTCTCGCCCTCCTGCAGAACGATCTGCGACAGCGGCACGTCCTTCTTTAAGGTATAGATGTCGCTGAAATACGACCGCGAGCTGATGCGCAGGCTCATCATAAGCTCAAACTCCTTCTCGGCAGCCACGATGCCGGTCTCCTCGCGCAGCTCCCGCGCGATCGCCTGCAGGCTCGTCTCTCCGGCCTGCACCGCGCCGCCCGTCGGTGACCAGATGTTCGGATAGTTTTTCTTCTCCGGCGAGCGCTTCGTCAAAAGCGTCTGCCCGGCGGAATTGAAGATCCACACAAACACGACGAGGTGGTATTCTCCCCGGCGCATCGGCACGCCGCGCACATGGGTGCGGTGCAGCGGCCGCCGGTTTTCGTCAAATACATCCCAAAGCTCCATTTATGCCGCCCCCGTCAAATGCTCAATCAGTATTTTCGCGCCCATCAGGATCAGAATCAGTCCGCCTGCCAGCTCCGCCCCGGATCTATACTTCGCACCGAAGACGTTGCCGATCTTCACGCCGGCTGCGGAAAGTGCAAACGTCGTCGCGCCGACAAGCGCGATGGCAAGCCAGATGTTCGTATCCGTCACCGCAAACGACACGCCCGTTGCCAGCGCGTCGATGCTCGTGGCGACCGCCAGCGGTAGCATGGTTTTGAAAGAGAAGGAGTCGTTCATCTCCTCATCCTCCCCGGAGAGCGCCTCGCGCAGCATATTCGCGCCGATGAGCGCCAGAAGGCCGAAGGCGATCCAGTGGTCAAAGCGGCGGATGTATTCGGCAAAGGAGCTTGCGAGGAAAAAGCCGAGCAGCGGCATCAGCGCCTGGAAGCCGCCGAAATACGCGCCCGTGATCAGCCCGTGCTTCAGCCGCACGCGCCTGACGGAAAGGCCCTTGCTCACGGCCACGGCAAAGGCATCCATCGACAGCGCCACGGCGGTAATGAATAGATCAAGCAGTCCCATGGTTTCAAATCCTCGTCGTTCATATTGATGCGGTCAAAGTGTTTTCTTTAGGTATGAAGGCGCATATTCGGCGTATCCATGCCTTGGATAAAACCGACGGGATTCAAAATACTCCCTTCCACCCAAATGGACATGGGCTGCCGTTTTGCCTATGCTTTTCAGGTAAGCCTCCGCTGTAGCCAAAAGCGCCGTCCCGATCCCCTGTCGTTTCAAATTGTATTTCACATATAACCTGCACAGCTTGGCCTCCGTTGTGCCGTCCATCGAACAAAACCCGACGCAGCCAATCACCCAATCCTCGTCTTTCAACGCGAGCCAAAAAAGGCGTCGCTCTTTTCAAAATAACTCTTTCGGTTGTCAAGCAGATCCTCATTAAGCTTCTGCACGCGTCCTAAGGCATTTTTGGCCTCCAGCACCATAAATATCATATCGTCGCGGTATTATTCGTCATAAGGAATGATTCTCATTTTCCTCGTTCCTTCGCGGTATTAATTGACGCGATAAGCATAACGCGAAGGCTCGTGCAGGCAGAATCCAACTCCTTAAATGAATCGTCGTCTATGTAGTTCATCCTGTGCAGCAGTTCAAGCCAATACCCCGTCTCATTTGCTTCCTTTAACGCAATCTGGAGCTTGGCGATAAAGTCTGCCTTGCCGTGCGCATATTGCGCCTCACGGATATTCGCACCGATAGAAGTGCCGCTTCTGCCGATTTGGTTGGAGATAATGGATTCGTGCTGAACCTTCAGGGTTTTTACCAGTTGGAGAATGCTCACCGCAAAATCCGTGGATTTCCCACGTAGCTTGCTCTCTGCCACAATGCCGTACCTCCGTAAAGCGAAGTTTCTCGCTGACGCTCGAAGTGAAGCGATGCTGCGCCTCGTGAAGTATTGCACCTGCGGTGCAACGTGAAGCTCAGTGTTTCGCGGCCATATCGTCCGAAGGACACTTCACTGCGAAGTAACTTCACTGCCCGAAAGGCAACTTCACGTTGCGCGGAGCGAAACACTTCGTTTGAAAAAAGTCTCTTTTGTCCGCAGACAAAAGAGACTTTTTTCTGGTGCGAGTGATGCGACTTGAACGCACACGACGGTTGTCACACGCCCCTCAAACGTGCCTGTCTACCTATTCCAGCACACTCGCATATCGGTTTTGCTTGGCTATTGTACATCACAAATCCGGTTTTGTCAACCTCTTTTTTCGCCACTTGCGATTTTTTTCTTTCTCTGCTACAATATGAAAAAAGGAGTGGTCAATATGCCCAGATTTTTTGTTTCCGGAGATGAGATCGGCGGGAGCTTCATGGTCCTGACCGGAGAAAATGCCGCGCACGCGAAGGTGCTGCGCCTGAAAAACGGCGACGAGGTGACCGTCTGCGACGGCAAAGGCACGGATTACCGCTGCACCGTCTCGGACGTATCAGCCGGGCAGATCAGCCTTGTCGTCCATGCCGCCGCGCCCGCGCGAAGCGAGGCAGCCGTCCGCTGCAGCGTCTATATGGCGTTTGCCAAGGCGGATAAATTTGAACACGTCATCCAGAAGGCGACGGAGCTGGGCGCCGACGAGCTGGTGTGCTTCCCCAGCGCCCGCTGCGTTTCGCGCCCGGACGAAAAGTCGCTTGCGAAAAAGCTCGAGCGCTGGCAGAAGATCGCCGCCTCCGCCGCCGAGCAGTCCCGCCGCGGCATGATCCCGCAGGTCATCGCCCTGCCGTCCTACCGCGCGGCGCTTGCGCGGGCGGCGCAGGCGGAGCTTGCCGTCTGCTTCTATGAAAATGAGGAAAGGCTGACCTTCCGCGCCGCCATCGAAAAAGCGTCTCCCTTCCACACCGCGTCGCTGCTGACCGGTCCGGAGGGCGGCTTTGAGCCGGAGGAGGTCGCGCAAGCGGCACAGGCGGGGCTTTCGATCTGCACGCTCGGCAGCCGCATTCTGCGCTGTGAGACGGCGCCGCTGTGCGCTCTGTCGGCGCTGATGTACGCCGCCGGCGAATTTTGACCTGTTAATCGTCTTATTGCTGACCGTTTTCGATGTTTTTCGATCTTTCTTGCCCGTCCTACTTGACGAAATACAAAAAATGAGGGATAATAGATTAGTTAATGAGAGAGACGCAAGAATACTGCATTGGAGAGAAAGCTATGATTGGATTTTATGATTATACGGTCATTCTGACCTACCTCAGCCTGCTGTCTGCCGTCCTCGGTATGACGCTGACCGTCACCGGTCACCCCATCATCGCAACGATGTGTCTGCTGTTCTGCGGGCTGTGCGATATGTTCGACGGCAAGGTCGCCCGCTCTAAGAAAAACCGCACAGCGGAGGAAAAGTCCTTCGGCATCCAGATCGACTCACTGACGGACATCGTCGCCTTCGGCGTCCTGCCCGCGATGATCATGCTCTTCCTCTGCGGCTACAGTTGGTACGCCTATATCATCGCCGCGCTTTATGTCCTTGCCGGGCTGATCCGTCTGGCGTATTTCAACGTGACCGAGGAGCAGCGCCAGAAGGAGACCGACGAATGCCGCAAGACCTATTCCGGCCTGCCCATCACCTCCGCAGCGCTGATCTTCCCGGTCTTCTATTGCGTCATTTCCGCCGGCTGCGTCTGGATCGACCGCATCGAACGCTTCGGTCAGCTTTTTGCCAATCTTCCCTTCCGTCTCACGCTTTGCGCCATCACCGCGATCACAGGGCTGTTCTTCATCCTGCCGATCAAGATCCGCAAGCCCCAGTCGAAGGAGCTTTGGGCCTTCTTCGCCCTCGGCGTTCTGGTTGCGCTCGTGCTTCTGATCGTGATGATCAACGCGCAGGTCAGGGTTCGTTGACGATATGAAAAAACTGCTGATCCTGATGAATCCCTGTTCGGGGAAGAAAAAAGCCAACCGCGTGCTTGCGGAGATCATCGACACCCTCAACCGCGGCGGCTATGACGTCACGGCGTACATGACCGCAGCCCGCGGCGACGCGACCGAGGTCGCAGCAGCGCGTGCGGCAGAGTTCGATGTCATTCTCTGCATCGGCGGCGACGGCACGTTCAACGAAGTCATCTCCGGCCTTTACTCCGTCGGGAGCAAAACGCCCGTTGCCTACATTCCCGCCGGCAGCACGAACGACTTTGCAAACAGTCTGAAGCTGTCGAAGGATCTTTTGCAGGCCGCGCGCGACGTCGTCGAGGGTTCTCCGCGTCCGCTCGACATCGGCCGCTTCAACGACCGCTATTTTTCCTACATCGCGTCCTTCGGCGCGTTCACGCGGACGTCCTACGCCACCTCGCAGAGCCTGAAAAACGTGCTGGGTCACTTCGCCTACATCCTCAGCGGCGTCAAGGAGATCGCCTCCATCCGCAGCCGCCACCTGCGCCTGACCCTTGCCGACGGCACGGTGCTGGAGGATGACTACATCTTCGGCGCGATCAGCAACTCCACCTCCGTGGCAGGTCTGCTGACCCTCGCGCCCGACCTGGTCGACATGAACGACGGTCTGTTCGAGGTGCTGCTCATCCGCAAGCCGAAAAACCCGCTGGAGCTGAGCGACTGCGTCCTCGCCCTGACGACGCAGGACTATAACACGCCCATGCTGACGCTGACGTCGACCGAGCGGGTCGAGATCGAGGCGCCGGCGGACATGGACTGGACGCTCGACGGCGAACACGCCGACGGCGCCGCGCACTGCGCGGTGGAAAATCTCCGCAGCGCGGTCAATGTCATCACCAATCCGAAGGCTTAAAACCGATCGCCGCTGCCCTTTGCAGCGGCGATTTTTGGAGGAAGATATCCATGAAAACCATCTGTAAGCGCCTGCATCGCGGCGACGATCTGCTCAAAAGCATTCAGGAGCTGGCACGGGAGCATCACATTGCCGCAGGCGTCGTGCTCTCCGCCGTCGGCTGCATCAGCGAGGGCGTTGTCCGCGACGCAAGCGGCGTGACCCTGCGCGAAATCGGCGAGCCGTGCGAGATCGTCAGCCTGAACGGTACGGTCAGCCGGGCGCGGTGCCATCTGCACATCGCGCTGTCGAGAGAAGACCTATCCACCGTCGGCGGACATCTGGTCGAAGGCTGCATCATCAACACCACCTGTGAGCTGGTCATCGGCATTCTCGACGGCTGGCGCATCGACGCGGAATTCGACACGCAGACCGGCTACGACGAGCTGATCTTCCGGGAGGTACACGCATGAAAAATACCACGCTGTGCTATATCGAAAAGGACGGCTGCTATCTGCTGCTGCACCGCATCAAGAAGGAAAACGACCTCAACCACGATAAGTGGATCGGCATCGGCGGCAAGTTTGAGGAAAACGAAAGCCCGGAGGAATGCCTCCTGCGTGAGGCGAAGGAGGAGACCGGCCTGACGCTGACCGGCTTCCGCTACTGCGGCATCGTCACCTTCGTGTCGGATCAGTGGGAGGGCGAGTATATGCACCTGTTCCACGCGACCGGGTTTACCGGCACGCTGCGCGAGTGCGACGAGGGCGTGCTCGAATGGGTCGGCAAGGAGCGCTTCGCAGCGCTGCCGCAGTGGGAGGGTGACCGCATTTTCCTCCGCCTGATGCAGGAAAACGTCCCCTTCTTCTCGCTCAAGCTCTGCTATGAGGGCGACAGGCTCGTCTATTCCGCGCTCAACGGCAGGCCGCTATAATAGTCCCCCGCCGCAAAAACGTTCATGTTTGCGGCGGGGATAACTATATATAGTAGCGGAGGTGATCGTGTGGGCAAACGAAGCTCCATTCTCAGCGGAGCGATATTGCTGACGGCCGCAAACTTTTTGCTGCGGCTGATCTCCATCGGCTTCAACGTCTTTCTTGCCGATGCCATCGGCGCGGCTGGTCTTGGCCTGCTGCAGCTCATCTCCACGGTCGGCGTGCTTGCGATCTTAGTCGGCACGTCCGGCGTACGCGTCGCGTCGATGTGCCTGACGGCGGAGGAATTCGGTCACCGCCGCCTCGGCGGGGTCAGAGCCGCCGTCAGCGCGTGTCTGCGCACCGGGCTGCTCATCAGCTCCCTCGCCGGTGCGGCGCTGTTTCTGCTTTCGGACTATTTCGCCGCCGCGTGGCTCGGAGACGTCCGGGCGGCGCTTTCCCTGCGCGTGATGGCGCTCTTTCTGCCCTTTTCATGCCTGTGCGGGATCATGAGCGGCTATTTTACCGCCTGCTCGCGCATCCGCCAGCTCGTCGTGATCGAGATCCTCGGACGGATCTTCAGCGTTGCATTTACGGCAGCCCTCCTGCTCACCTGGGCAAGGGGCGACCTGGAGCGCGCCTGCTGCGCCATCACGCTCGGCAGCTCCGTCGGCGCGATGCTCGATTTTTTCGTGCTCTATTTCTTCTATCGCCGCCACATTCGCCGCACCGCGCCGCCAAAGGAGCCGCTGCACATCCGCAAGCGGCTTTTGCGTCTCTGCGTGCCGCTCGCGCTCAACGACTATCTGCGCGCGGGACTGAACACAGCAGAGCAGCTTCTGATCCCCTTCGGTCTGGCCCGTTTCGGCGGCTCCGCGACGCAGGCCATGGCGGACTATGGCACGATCCACGCGATGGTCTTCCCGATCCTGATGTTCCCCGCCGCGATCTTATATTCCGTGGCTGACCTGCTCGTGCCGGAGCTTTCGCGCAGCCGCGCCATGGGCAGGCAGCTTCGCATCGTCGACCTGACCGACAAGTGCCTGCGGCTGACGATGCTGTTCGCCGCGGCCTGCGCGGGCTTCCTGTTCATCAACGCCGCGGAGCTGGGAACGCTGATCTACAAGAGCGCCGAAGCCGGACGCTACCTGCGCATTTTTGCACCGATGGTGCTCATGCTCTACCTCGACGCGATCACCGACGGGATGCTCAAGGGCCTTGCCGAGCAGGTGAGCTGCGTGCGCTACAACACC
>CAMEMX010000040.1 GCA_945927915.1 uncultured Clostridia bacterium | reverse complement strand
ATGATCGGCGTCATCACCTATATCAGCGTGCTTGAGCGCAGGAAGGAGATCGGCATTCTGCGCGCCATCGGCGCCTCGAAGCGGAATGTTTCCGCGGTGTTCAACGCCGAGACCTTCATCATCGGCCTGTGCGCCGGCGTGATCGGCATCGGCATGACGCTGCTGCTCATCATTCCCTGCAACGCAATCATCCATTCGCTCGCGGGACGGACGGACATCAACGCGGCGCTGCCCGCGCTGGACGGGCTGATCCTCATTGCGCTGAGTGTCGTCCTGACGCTGCTCGGCGGTCTGATCCCGTCGAAAAAAGCGGCAAAATGCGACCCGGTGACTGCCCTGCGCGCAGAATAAATCAGCAAAAGCGCCTTCCGGACGGAGGGCGCTTTTCGTATTTGACAGGGGCGGGGGAATGGTGTATCATGGAATTAAGATCTTCTGATTGGAGGAAACAACATGAAACGTTTGCTGCGGAGCTTTTCTCTGCTACTGCTGTGTGCGCTGGTGCTTTTGCAGGCGGCGCCGTTTGCCTCTGCCTCCGGAAAGACGTTTTCCGATGTCAAGCCCGACGACTGGTTCTATGACAGCGTCATGGAGGCCGCGGAGCGCGGCCTGATGAACGGCATGACCGAGACGGAATTTCTGCCGGAGGAGACGACCTCCCGCGCCATGCTCGTGACGATCCTTTACCGCCTCTCCGGCTCGCCGAAGAGCGCGGACGGAGCCTCCTTCCCCGACGTCGTGCCCGGCTCGTGGTATGCAGACGCCGCTGCGTGGGGCGCGGAGCAGAAGCTCGTGCTCGGCTTTGAGGACGGCACCTTCCGCCCCGAAGATGAGATCACGCGTGAGCAGACTGCGCTGATCCTGCAGCGTTATGCGGCTTATTGCGGCAAGGACGTGACGCAGAGCGCTTCTTTGGACGGCTTTGCCGACCCTGCGGAGGTGTCTTCGTGGGCGATAGACGCGATGGCGTGGGCGGTCGGCTGCGGTCTCGTGGGCGGCAAGGGCAGCGGCTCTGCGCTCCTGCTTGCGCCGCAGGCGAGCACGACGCGCGCGGAGATGGCAACACTGATCTGCCGCGCCTGCAGGCTGCTTGCGCAGGAGGAGGGCTTTACCGCACGCGGCTATACGATCGGCTACATCCCGCTGGATAACCGCGCCGTCAACGATATGCGCCCGGTGTGGCTGGGCGAGAGCTGCGGCCTGCGCATCCGGATGCCGGACGAGTCGCTCTATGCCACGCGCATGGACAACCAGAGCGCCAACCCGAACGGCACGACCTTCGGTGACCGTGCGGCGCTCCTGCAATGGCTCAAGGACAACGAGGCGCAGTGCGACGCGTTTGTCATCAGCCTCGACCAGCTTCTCTCCGGCGGCCTCGTCAGCAGCCGCTCCCTGAACGGCACGGATCTGACCTTTGAATTTGAAGTGATCGACTATATCGCGGAGCTTTCCACGCGCAAACCCGTGTACGTTTTCGACACCGTGGTGCGCCTTGCGAGCACCGTGGGCTATCAGGGCCTCGGCTTTGAGGAATACTCCCTCTTCCGCAGCTACGGCGCTGTCGCGCGCAAGGCGCTGACGGGCGACGAGCTGACCGTCGAGAATATCTGCAAGGGCTATCGCTACGGCGTGGACGGCGAGAAGATCCCGACCACGCTTTCCGAGGAAAAGCTGGAAAACTACCATCTTGCCCGCGCACGCAAGCTGCGTCTGGCGGAGCGGATGCTGCAAAAGTCGGATTCGCTCGCCGCTTTCTGGATCGGCGTTGACGATTCCGCGCCGAACGGCTCGATCCAGACCAACGAGATCGCGTTCCTGCGCAGCCGCCTCGGCACGAACGGGTTGCTCTTCTGCGCGGCGGACGAGCTGGGCATGATGGGCGTCGCCCGCGCTTATCTCGACGCCTGCGCGTGGCAGCCGACCCTTGCGGTGCGCTATTTCGGCGGCAACGAGGACAGCTACGCGGACATCTATGACAACACGACGCTGCGCGAGGCGGTGACGTACCACGTCGACGCGCTCGGCTGCAGGCAGACCGCCTCCGGCGGCGACGCAGACGTGCTGGTGCTGACGCGCGGCGCTTCCGCACAGGATCAGGCTGCGTTCTTCGCCGCCTGGAAGGAAAATGATGCGGCGGGACGGCTGACGATCGTCCTCGACGCGAGCGCCGAGCGCAGCACACCGGAGCAGACGGCGCAGGCCATCTGCCTCGGCAGCCTGCTCGGCTACAGCTCCTGGGGAACGGCGGGCAACGCCATCGGCATCGGCCTTTCGATGGGCGTCACGCGGCTGGCATGGCTCACCTGCGAGACCGACCCGCAGGCGGCGGATAACGAGATGTTCGCGCGGGAGCTGGTGTTCGCCTTCGTCAAGGACGTCGCCTACTATTGCAGTTGCCGCGACAAGGTTGCCGAGATCACCCCGGAGGGGATCGAAACGGCCGTCCTGTCCGACCCGGTGACGCAGATGATCCTTGCGCGGTTTGCCGGCGCGGCGCTGACGGCGTCGAAATCCGGCGAAAAATATACCGTCGGCACGCCGAAGCTGACGGACTTCTCCGCGCCGTTCGCAAGAACCTACGAGATCGACTTCCAAATCGAATTTGAATAAAAAGCTGCTCCTCTCCGCGAACGCGGAGAGGGGCAGCTTTTATTCTACGGTGACGGATTTGGCGAGGTTGCGGGGCTTGTCGACATCGCAGCCGCGCGCAAGCGCGACGTAGTACGACAGAAGCTGCAGCGGCACGACGTTCAGGCTCGGCTGGAGCAGCGGATGCGTCCGGGGCACGAGCAGGGGACGGTCGACGGTCTTGGCGATCTCGTCGGCAAAGTCGACGGTCGTCAGGCCGAGGACATTCGCGCCGCGCGCCTTGACCTCCTTGACGTTCGACATCGTCTTTTCAAACAGCGCCGGAACGGTGGCGACGGCGACGACGAGCGTGTCGTCCTCGATCAGCGAGATGGGGCCGTGCTTCAGCTCGCCCGCGGCATAGGCCTCGGAATGGACATAGGCGATCTCCTTGAGCTTGAGGCTGCCCTCCAGGCAGGTGGCGCTGTCGAGGTTGCGCCCGATGAAGAAGACATCATGGTGTGATTTATACTCCTGCGCCAGCGCTTCGATGTGCGCGAGGTTCTCCTCCGAGAGCACCTGTGTGAGCTGCTCCGGCAGGGCGACGAGGGCGTGCAGCATGGCGTTATATTCCTCGGCGGAGAGGGTGCCGAGGGCGTCGCCGATGTACAGCGCCAGCAGATACAGCACGGAAAGCTGCGTGGAATACGCCTTCGTGGTGGCGACGGCGATCTCCGGGCCGGCCCAGGTGTAGATGACGTCGTGCGCGGCCTTGGAGATGGCGCTGCCGACGACGTTGACGATGGCAAGGGTGCGCGCGCCGAGGGTGTTTGCCTCGCGCAGGGCGGCGAGGGTGTCCGCCGTCTCGCCGGACTGGCTGATGATGATGACGAGGCTGTCGTCACCCAGCACCGGCTCAGAATAGCGGAATTCCGAGGCGAGGATCGGCTCGACGGGGATGCGGCACGTCTTTTCGAGGATGTATTTGCCGAGGCAGCCGACGTAATATGCCGAGCCGCAGGCGACGATATAGATCCGGCGGATGCCGCGCAGATACTCCGGCGTGAGCTTGATGTCATCGAGGACGACGCGGCCGTTTTTGACGCGCGGGCTGATGGTGTCGCGCAGCGCCTTGGGCTGCTCGTGGATCTCCTTGAGCATGAAGTGCGGGAAGCCGCCCTTTTCCGCGGCGGACATCTCCCAGGTGATATGCTCCGGCGTTTTGCTCACCTGTTCGCCGAGGGCATTATAGAACGTTGCGCCGTTCGCGGTGAACTCGACCATGTCGCCGTCGTTGAGGTAGACGACCTTGCGGGTATAGCGCAGGATCGCGGGAACGTCCGAGGCGATGAAGTTCTCGCCCTCGCCGAAGCCGAAGATCAGCGGGCTGTCCTTCTTGACGGCGATCATGGAATCCGGACGGTCGGCGCAGAGAATGCCGAGAGCATAGCTGCCGCAGAGCTTTTCTGTTGTGCGGCGGACGGCGCGCAGCAGGTCGCCCTCCAGCTCATAATAGTATTCCAGCAGGTTGGCGGCGACTTCGGTGTCGGTCTCGGAGCAGAAGGTCTTGCCCTGCGCCAGCAGGAACTCCTTCAGGATCAGGTAGTTTTCGATGATGCCGTTGTGGACAAGGCAGATCTTGCCGTTTGCGGACAGGTGGGGATGGGAATTCTCGTGCGAGGGTGCGCCGTGCGTCGCCCAGCGGGTATGACCGATGCCGATGGTGCCGGTCATCGAGGCGCCGTCTGCGGTCGCGGTACGCAGCGCGGCAAGACGGCCTTTGGTCTTTTCGATCTGGAAGCCCTTCGCGGAGTAGACGCAGATGCCTGCCGAGTCATAGCCGCGGTATTCGAGCTTGGAAAGTCCGTCCAGTAAAATCGGCGCAGCCTGTTGCGCGCCGATGTAGCCAACGATTCCACACATAAAATAAAAACCTCCGTATGCAGGTGTGTCAGTCAAAAATCCATCACACAGTGACATACGGAGATTATAACGAAAAACTTTGTCAAAATCAACTGCAAATTTATATTTTTCTCGTTTTTCGGAAAAGTCAGTTGAAAATGGATAACTGCGGCGGCTCCAAATCACCGATCGCGGGCGGAAAACCGGGCAGCAAGACGGCGCCGAGCGCACCCAGCGCCTCAGCGCCCTCCGTGCCGTCGCGCAGGGCGTAGACCGTTGAAAGGCCGCGGCGCAGGTTCTCCTGCGTGCCCGCCCAGGTGCCGCCGGCGCAGCGGGGACACTGGGCGACAAAGACCTTCTCGCCGAGGGCGTGGATAAAAAGATTGCGGCGCAGGGCGCGGGCGGCGGAAAAGGTCAATTCATAGCCCTCGTCGCTGCAATAAAGCACGTTTTTCCGCGCGCGGCAGCCGGTCAGCGCGTCTGGGACGAAGCTCACGACCCGCCCGCCGGCGGCAAGGCACGCCTCCTGCGCAGTCCGGTCTGCGCCGGGGGCGCCGCCGGAGACGAGGGTAAAGCCCTCCTTCGCGGCGAGCGTCCCGATGTGTCTTGCAAAGGCGCGGCCCTGTGCGCTCAGGCGGCGCGAGCCGACCAGGCTGACGCAGCGCGTGGCAAGCAGGCGGGGATCGCCCTTGCAGAACAGGACGCCGGGGCACTCTGCGCCGAGACTGCGCAGGCGCTGCGGATAGCCCTCGCTGATGCGCGTCAGGACGCTGATGTCCGGCGCGGCGGCGAGATAGGAGGTCAGAACGTTCTCCCGCGCCAGAAGCGAGAGAACACGCTGCCGCATTTCCGCCGCGATGCCGCAGGCGCGCAGCACATCGTCCGTAACCTCGGCGTTTTCGTCGGTATGGACGGCGGCAAGCGCTTCGGAAAACCGGCGCAGCTCCGCCGGGCGCAGCGGGCGTATCTCCTGCCCGAGGCGGCACAGCAGCAGAACCAGCAGCTTTTCCGCCGGACGCATCAGAATTTTTTGCGCGGCGGATGCTTCTCCTCGGCGGGAGCAGGCATCAGGCAGCCGTATTCGTCGAAGACCATCGGCGTGATGGTAAAGCCGGAGAATTTTGCGATCTCGTCGAGCTTTGCCTTCTCCGGGAACGAGCCGATCAGCGTGAAGGAAATGCCCTTCTTGCGGGCGCGGCCGGTCCTGCCGATGCGGTGGATATAGTATTCATTCTCGTCGGGGACATCGTAATTGATGACGCCGTCCACGTCGTCGACGTCGATGCCGCGCGAGGCGACGTCCGTGGCAATGAGGACGGGCAGCTTGCCCTGGCGGAAGGCGGTCATCGTCTTTTCACGCGTGGCCTGCTTGATGTCGCCGTGCAGGCAGTCGGCGCGGATCCCTGCGCGGCGCAGATCGTCGCTCAGACGCTGGCACATGACCTTGGTGTTGCAGAAGACGATCACGCGCTCGAACGCGCCGGAGCGCAGGATGCGCAGCATCGCCTCCTCCTTCTCCAGCCGGGGGACGGTGATGGAATACTGGTCGATGTCGGGCTTGCTCTCCTCGGTGGGGTTGACGGTGATCTCGACCTCGTCGCGCTGGTACATCCAGCTCACGGTCATGACCTCCTGCGAGATCGTCGCGGAGAACAGGCCGAGGTTGACACGGTTTTTGATCTTGTTGAGGATCTTCGTCACGTCGTCGAAGAAGCCCATATCGAGCATCCGGTCGGCCTCGTCGAGGATGACGGTCCTGATCTTGTCAAGGCGCAGATTCTTGCGGTTATAATGGTCGGTCAGACGGCCGGGCGTCGCTACGACGATGTGCGGATGGCGCGCCAGCGCCTTGATCTGCGGCTCCATGCGCTGCCCGCCGTAGACGACCGTGACGCGGATGGTGTCGTTAAAATAGGGGAGCAGGCCGTTCAGCTCGTCGCCGATCTGCAGGGCAAGCTCGCGCGTCGGCGCAAGGATGAGCGCCTGCAGATCCTCGCTGTCTGCGTCGATGTGCTCGATCATCGGGATGCCGAAGGCAAAGGTCTTGCCGGTGCCGGTGGGCGCCTTGGCGATGACGTCCTTCCACGCCAGCAGCGGCGGGATGGCCTCCTCCTGCACCTTTGTCGGCAGGCCGACGCCTTTTGCCTCCAATGCGCGCACGATCTGCTCGCTCACGCCCAATTCCCGAAAGGTTTTCGTAGTTTCCATGCTGTGTTTCCTTATCTTTCCGCGGAAAGCCGATACTCCGCAATATACTTCATTATAAATATACCAGAAAAATGCCGAAAATGCAAGGACGGCGGAGGCCGGAAAACGGTTTTTTTGCAAAAACCCGGTACGAATTCTGTTGAAAACGCGCGAACGCATGGCTATCATTGCCCCCGCCGAAAAAACTGCGGTACAGAAGAAGACAAGCACCGTGCAAGCGCTGCGGTGCTTTGACATTTGGGTGCAACTGTGCTATACTGATGCACAGCAACATAGACTGTAACGAAAAGAGGTCGACCTATGGAGATACTGGAATGGTTAAAGATCATCGTCCTCGGCATCGTGGAGGGCGTCACGGAATGGCTGCCCATCAGCAGCACCGGGCATATGATCCTTGTTGACGCCCTCTGGAAAACGGAGAGCAACCCCGTCCTGACGGACGAATTCATGAAAATGTTCACCGTCGTCATCCAGTTCGGTGCGATTTTGGCGGTTGTGGCGCTCTATTTCCCGAAGCTCTGGCCCTTCCACACGAAGGCAAATCGCCGCCGCCGCTCGTATTTCGCGGAGGCAAGCTCCAACCGCGCCGTCTGCGCATTGCAGCGCTTCTGCGACAACCACTGCTATCTGGACAAGATCATCCTCTGGCTCAAGATCGCCGTCTCCTGCCTGCCCGCGATCCTCATCGGTCTGCCGCTCGACGACTGGATGGACGCCCACCTGTATACGCCCGTCGTCGTGGCGGCGATGCTGATCCTCTACGGCGTGGGCTTTCTCCTCATCGAGCTGTACAACAAGCGCCGGACGCCGCGCATCACAAAGCTCTCCGAGCTGAGCTGGGCGGACGCTGCGCTGATCGGCGTGTTCCAGGTGCTGGCGCTCGTGCCCGGCACGTCGCGCTCCGGCGCGACCATCCTCGGCGGCATCCTGTTGGGCGCGTCGCGCGGACTGGCTGCGGAGTACACCTTCTTCCTTGCGATCCCCGTGATGTTCGGCGCGTCGCTGCTGAAGATCGTCAAATTCGGCTTCGCCTTTACCGGCACGCAGCTTGCCGTGCTGCTTCTGGGCATGGCTGTGGCGTTTGCCGTCTCGGTGCTGGCGATCAAGTTCCTCATGGGCTACATCAAAAAGCACGATTTTTCCGTCTTTGGCTGGTACCGCATCGGCCTCGGCGTCATTGTCCTCCTGCTTGCGCTGCTGGCGTAAGCGAAAACCGCCGCATTTCGCGGCGGTTTTTTATTGCATCGTGATCCTGTCGTCGCGGACGAGGACGGCGACCTCCTGCCGTGGCTTTTCCGAGAGCAGATCCTGCGCAAGCGGCGCTTCCAGCTCCGACTGGATCAGGCGGCGCAGCTCTCTTGCGCCGCCGCGCTTGCCCGCGCAGCGCCGCGCCAGCAGAGAGGCCAGCTCCGGTGCGCAGGAAAGGTGCAGCTTTTTTGCCTCGGCGCGGCTGCACAGCGCGTCGAGCTGCTTTTGCGCGATCTTCGTCAGCTCCGCCTCGCCGAGCGGGCGGAAGGCGGCGACGCAGTCGATCCTGCCGAGAAACTCCGGCGGGAAGTGCTCCCGCAGCGCACGCATCGTCATGTCCTCCGCCTGTGCGCCGAAGCCGAGCGCCGCCTGTCCGGCGTAGCGGCTGCCGAGGTTGGAGGTCATGACGAGCAGCGTGTTCTTAAAATCCACGCAGCGCCCGTTGGAATCGGTCAAAATGCCGTCCTCCATGATCTGCAGCAGCAGGCCGCACACATCGGGATGCGCCTTTTCCAGTTCGTCGAGCAGGACGAGTGAGTAGGGCCGGCGGCGCACCTTCTCGGACAGCTCGCCGCCCTCGTCGTGGCCGACGTAGCCCGGCGGTGCGCCGATCAGCCGTGAGACGGAGAATTTTTCCATATATTCCGACATATCCACGCGGATCATCGCGCTCTCGCTGCCGTAGACCGCCTCAGCCAGCGCCTTGCAAAGCTCCGTCTTGCCTACGCCCGTCGGGCCGGTAAAGAGCATGGCGGCGACGGGCCGCTTCTGCTCGGCGAGGCCGGAGCGCCCGCGCCGCACCGCCTCCGCCGCCGCGTGGACGGCGTCTTCCTGCCCGATGACGCGCTTGCCGAGGGTTGTCTCCAGCTCGCGCAGGCGCTGCTTCTCCGTCAGGGAGATCGTGCCGACGGGGATGCCCGTGCGGTTCGAGACGGCGGCGGCGATGTCCTGCGCCGTGACGGTGCGCGGCGCGGCAGGATGCCTGCGCTGGCGCTGCAGCCGGTCGCGCAGGCCGGCGGCCTCCTCATAGCGCCCGGCGCGGACGGCGTCGCGCAGCGCCTGCTCCGTCTCGTCGGTGGCGGCGTTGGGACAGCCCATCGAGCGTGCCATGCTCGCGCAGGCGGCGCCCTCGTCGAGCAGGTCGACCGCCTTGTCGGGCAGAAACTTATCCGTCAGATAGCGGCACGACAGCTCGACCGCCGCGTCGAGCGCCTCGGCACTGATCGCGATGCGGTGGTGCGCCTCCAATCCCTCACGCAGACCCTCTAAGATCTCCCGCGTCTCGTCGCGGCTCGGCTCGCGCACCTGCACGGGACGGAAGCGCCGTTCCAGCGCGGCGTCCTTTTCGATGAATTTGCGGTATTCCGAGAGCGTCGTCGCGCCGATGAGCTGCAATTCGCCGCGTCCGAGGGCAGGCTTCAGGAGATTCGCCGCGTCGATGGCGCCCTCCGCCGCGCCCGCGCCGACGAGGGTGTGCATCTCGTCGATGAACAGAATGACGTTCTGCACGCGGCGCACCTCAGAGACGATGTCGCGCACGCGCTCTTCAAATTCGCCGCGGTATTTCGTGCCGGCGATCACGCTCGCCATGTCGAGGGCAAACAGCCGCTTGCCGCGAAGCTGCTCCGGCACGCGTCCGGCGGCGATATACTGCGCCACGCCTTCGACGATGGCGGTCTTGCCGACGCCCGGCTCTCCGATGAGAGCCGGGTTGTTTTTGTGCTTGCGCGAGAGGATCTGCAGAACCGTCTCGATCTCGCGCCGACGTCCGATGATGCGCTCGGACTTGTCCGCGCGCTCGACCAGATCGACGCCGAACTGGTCGAGCAGACGAGTGTTTGGCATGGCTTGCTCCTTTCGGGCGTTCTGCCCAAGATATAGGTCGGTAAAGAGCGCGTCCGCGTCCACGGCGCAGCGGGAGAGCAGACGGCTTGCGCCGCAGCCTTCGTCGCGCAGCATGGCGGTCAGAAGACCCTCCGGCGTGACGGGCGCTTCCTGCGCCGCTGCGCGTGCGATGGCACGCTTTGCGCGGGGAGAGAGTCCCTGCACGGACG
Source organism: uncultured Clostridia bacterium (assembly GCA_945927915.1). Classification (GTDB taxonomy): domain Bacteria; phylum Bacillota; class Clostridia; order Oscillospirales; family Oscillospiraceae; genus JAZOXB01. The sequence continues at coordinate 636 of CAMEMX010000040.1, read as the reverse complement.
CGCCGATACGCCTGCCGCGTCCGCGCAGCGCGACGAGCTGCCCCAAAAGCTCCTGCGCGCCGACGCACTGCCACGCGAGCGCCCTGCCCGCCGGCGACGACGGCGTGAGCGCGATGGCAAGCAGCAGGTGCTCCGTGCCGACATAGCTGTGCCCCAGAAAGCACGACAGCCGCCACGCCCTTTGCAGGATCTGCCGTGTCTGCGCGTTGTCTCTTCCCATGCGCCGCCTCCTTTTTCCTCCCAAAATCATTGCCACGGCAGGGAATTTCTATACCCGCAAAAAAATTCTGTGTTTTACCATTGCATTTTTCAAAAAACATGATAGAATGATGATGCAACCCAATACATACAGGAGGCAAAATCATGGCATATTTTATCACTGACGCTTGTGTCAAGTGCGGTTCCTGCGCTGACAACTGCCCGCTCGGCATCATCACCGAGGGCGATGAGAAGTACGTCATCGACGCCGACCAGTGCGTTGAGTGCGGCTCCTGCGCCGCCGGCTGCCCTGTCGAGGCAATCGAGCAGCAGTAAAATGCAAAGCGCGACCGGTCTGCACCTCATTTCGGGTACAGGCCGGTCGTGTTTTGTGGAGAGACGATGATGGAATCGCTTTGGAACGGCGTGCGCATGGCG
>CAMEMX010000039.1 GCA_945927915.1 uncultured Clostridia bacterium | reverse complement strand
TTTTTCTGCTTTCTTTTCCCGCCCGCAAAAGCGACAAAAATCCGGCGCGGGATATTGTTTTTCCCCCTGCCGCGTGTTATAATGAAAAAAATGTTGAAATCCGCGCTTTCGGCGCAGGATCTCACGGAATGCGAGGAACGATCATGGCTGCAAGTGTTGAAAATTTCCGCAGTGCGCTGCACGGCTTTAACCGCACCGACGTGGTGCAATTCATTCAGGCGCAGACAGTAGAGCATGAGAAGGCGCTGCGTCTGTTGCGGGAGGAGAATGCCCGCTTGCAGGAAGCTTTAGAGGCCGCCCGCGCCGAGACCGCGGAGGTCACGGCAAGCCGGGATGCGCTCGCTGCGCAGCTCGAAAACCCCGCAACGCCTGCGACCGAGGCTGCGCCTGCCGAGCCGTCGCTGGATGCGCCGATGGCGTCCGCAGCGACCGTGGTCTGCGCCGCTCCCTCCAACTTCAACGAGCTGGAGCTTGCCGCCTATCGCCGCGCAGAGATGACCGAACGTATGGCGCGGGAGCGCGCCAGCGCCTCTGCACAGCGGATGAAGACCGTCTTTGCGCAGGCGGACGAAAAGCTGACCATCACCTCGCAGGATCTTGCCACCCTGCTGGATACTTTCCGCGTCGATTTTGAAAAGGCGCAGCAGATCCTCGCCACCGCACAGGGCATCGTGGACGAGTCCTCCGCCGGGCTGAAGGCCGCCTCCGAGATCGCAGGAGAAGTCTGAGATGGATTTTTTTGAGCTTGCGAAGATCGAGGATGAGTATGAGCAGATCGCCGGGACCTACGAGATCTTCAACGAGGACATCCGTCTGAACCGCTCGCAAGCCGCCCGCGTGGAATTCCTCACGACGGTGCATTGCATCGAGCAATATCTGAAGCCCGGCGACCGCATCGCGGACATCGGCGCAGGCGCCGGCGAATACAGCCTGTATTTCGCGAGAAACGGCTATACCGTCAGCGCCGTGGAGCTTGCCGAACGCAACGTCGAAGCCTTTCGTAAGAAGCTGACCGCGGACGACCGCGTTGAGCTGCGGCAGGGCAACGCCATTGATCTGTCATTCTGGCCGGACGCTGCGTTCGACATCGTTCTGCTCTTCGGCCCGCTGTACCATCTGCACCGCGAAGAGGATCGGCAGCGCTGCATTGCCGAGGCAAAGCGGGTCTGCAAGCCGGACGGCATGCTTTTCTTCGCCTTTATTTCACACGACATGGTCTTTTTCACCGAGCTTGCCAATGATCCGAATTACTTCCGCACCGGCGATTACGACCATGACACGCTCCGGCTGCACGATTTCCCGTTCGTGTTCCACACGGTCGACGAGTGCCGCCGCATTCTCCGTGACGGCGGCGTCCGCATCGAGCGCGAGATCGCCTCGGACGGCCTGAGCGAGCTGATGGAGGACCGCATCAATTCGCTCGACGCGGAGAGCTACGCGCAATATCTCCGCTTTCACCTTCACACCTGCGAAAAGAGGGAAATGCTGGGCCACAGCAATCATCTGCTTTTTGTCGGGCGGAAATGAAGGAGTTTTGTATGATCACGATCCGCGAGACGACAGAAGTCGATCACGGTCTTTATGGAGCTTCCACGCAGGTGATTTCCTCCGCTATTCTGACGCTAAAAACCCCGAAACGCGCTCGCGTTTCGGGGTCTTTCCTTGTAGATCACACCAGCTCGATGATCGCCATTTCGGCTGCGTCGCCGCGACGGGCGCCGATGCGGGTAACTCTCGTGTAGCCGCCGTTACGGTCAGCATACTTCGGAGCCACTTCCTTGAACAGCTTGTGCGCGACATCTTCCTTCGTGATATAGGACAGTGCTCTGCGGTATGCGGCGAGGTCGCCCTTCTTGCCGAGGGTGATCATCTTCTCCGCGACCGGCTGCAGCTCCTTGGCACGGCAGAAAGTCGTTTCGAGCTTGCCGTTCTCAAGCAGGTCAGTGGTGAGCTGACGGAGCATCGCTTTACGCTGATCGCTCGTTCTGCCGAGCTTACGGGTTCCAAACATTCGTATTTCCTCCTTCTTGAAAGGTAAAACGGGATTTCGTTTTAGTTGTTGCCGGACTCTTCCGTGGCGAGGGACAGACCCATCATCGCCAGCTTGTTCTGCACCTCGTCGAGCGACTTCTTGCCCATGTTGCGGACCTTCATCATTTCCTCCGGCGTTCTGGAGATCAGATCACGGACGGTGTTGATGTTGGCGCGCTTGAGGCAGTTGAAGCTGCGGACGGAGAGATCAAGCTCCTCGATCGTCAGCTTGAGGGCAGGCGGATCGACATCCTGATTCTTCTCGCGCACGATGGACTGGCTCGCGACCGTCTCGGACAGGTCGGTGAACAGCGTCAGGTGCTCGGTCAGGATCTTTGCTGCGATGGAGACGGCGTCCTTTGCCGTGGTGGTCGCGTCGGTCCAGACCTCAAGCGTGAGCTTGTCAAAGTCTGTCATGTTGCCGACGCGGGTGTTCTCGACCGTGTAGTTGACCTTGTAAACCGGGGAATACAGGCTGTCCACGGGGATGACACCGATGGGGGTCTGCGGCGTCTTGTTGCGGTCGGCAGGGACATAGCCTCTGCCGCGGCTCATCGTGATCTCCATATTGAGCGTGGCATCCGGGCCGAGGGAGCAGATGTGCAGATCCTTGTTGAGGATCTCCACCTCGTCGTCGGTCTTGATGTCGCCGGCCGTGACCTCGCACTCGCCGGTCGCGTCAATATAAACGGTTTTCACGCCGTCGCAGTTCATTTTCGAGATGATCCGCTTGATATTCAGGACGATCTCGGTGACGTCTTCCTTGACGCCGGGGATCGTCGAGAACTCGTGCTGCACGCCCGCGATCTTGATGGAGGTCGCGGCAGTGCCGGGCAGCGAGGAAAGCAGAATTCTTCTCAGAGAGTTGCCCAGGGTCGTGCCGTAGCCTCTTTCCAGCGGCTCGACGATGAACACGCCATGGGACGGATCTTCGGGAGAGTCAATACACTCGATTCGCGGCTTGTCAATTTCTACCATTTACTAATACCCTCCTTATTCATGTGCAAAGCAGAGATACTGCTTCATTAAACAGCTTTCCAATAAACGAGGGTGAAGCGTTACTTGGAGTACAACTCGACGATGAGGTGTTCTGCGATCTCGAAGTCGATATCGTCTCTTGCCGGCAGCGCAAGAACCTTGCCCGTGAGGGTGTTCTTGTCGCGGTCAAGCCACTTCGGCGCGGCGACGAAAGCATCGTCTTCCTTCAGCTTCTTAAAACGATTGTTGGAGCAGCTCTTCTCGCAGACAGCGATGACGTCGCCGGTCTTGACGAGGTAGGACGGGATATTGACGCGCTTGCCGTTGACGGTGTAGTGGCCGTGGTTGACCAGCTGACGGGCCTCGCGGCGGGTCGCGGCAAAGCCGAGACGGTAAACAACGTTATCCAGTCTGCGCTCGATCAGGCTGAGCAGGACCTCGCCGGTGTTGCCTTCGGCGCGGGCAGCCTTCTCGTAGTACATACGGAACTGCTTCTCCAGGATGCCGTATACGAATTTAACCTTCTGCTTCTCGGTGAGCTGCATGGCATACTCGGACTTCTTTGCTCTTCTCTGGCCGCCGGGGTTCTTGTTGGAAGTCTTGGAATAACCCATAACGGCAGGAGAAACGCCGAGCGTGCGGCAACGCTTGAGAACGGGCTGACTATTTTTCGCCATTCTAACTTTTCCTCCTTAGTGAATTAGACGCGGCGTCTCTTCGGGGGACGGCAGCCATTGTGGGGGATGGGGGTGACGTCCTTGATCGAGACAACTTCCAGACCGGCCGACTGCAGCGCGCGGATCGCAGCCTCACGGCCCTGACCGGGGCCCTTGACATAGACTTCGACGGTCTTCAGGCCGCAAGCGTCGATGGCTGCCTTCGCAGCGGTCTCGGCGCACATCTGCGCTGCATACGGGGTGGATTTACGGGAGCCGCGGAAGCCGAGGCCGCCGGAGGAAGCCCAGGAAAGGGCATTGCCCTGCAGGTCGGTAACGGTGACCATGGTGTTGTTGAAAGAGGAACGGATATGAACGGCGCCCTTTTCAACATTCTTGCGCTCGCGACGGCGCTTGACGACTTTCTTTGCATTAGCCTTTGCCATTTACATATCCCTCCTTACTTCTTCTTATTGGCGATGGTCTTCTTCGGGCCCTTACGGGTACGAGCGTTGGTCTTGGTGCGCTGACCGCGGACGGGCAGGCCGCGACGATGACGCAGGCCGCGGTAGCAGCCGATCTCAGTCAGACGCTTAATGTTCAGAGCGACTTCACGGCGGAGGTCGCCTTCGATGGTGTAGTTCTTGTCGATGACATCACGCAGCGCAGCTTCCTGATCTTCCGTCAGGTCCTTGACGCGGATGTCGGGGTTGACGCCAGCCATCTTGAGGATGTCATTGGCGCTCTTTCTGCCGATGCCGAAGATATAAGTGAGTCCGATCTCAATTCTCTTCTCGCGGGGCAGGTCAATACCAGCAATACGTGCCATTTACTTCAAGCACCTCCTATTAGCCTTGTCTCTGCTTATGCTTGGGATTTTCGCAAATTACCATGACGCGACCCTTGCGCTTGATAATCTTACATTTTTCGCACATGGGCTTCACGGACGGTCTAACCTTCATACTGTTTAACCTCCATATGAGAACAATGTCTCTTCATTTACTTGCTTCTCCATGTGATCCGGCCCTGGGTCAGATCATACGGAGACATCTGAACAGTTACCTTGTCACCGGGCAAGATCTTGATATAGTTCATTCTGAGCTTGCCGGAAATGTGCGCCAGAATGGTATGCTCGCCGCCGATCTTGACTTTGAACATGGCATTCGGCAGTGCATCTGTCACGATGCCCTCAAGTTCGATTACGTCGTCTTTTGCCAAGTTTATGAACCCTCCTTGGTTGAAACGTTGATTGTCTGGCTGAGCGCAGCCAGTTCCCTTCGTAATTCGCTGTTGAGTATGTGCTCACCGGAACGGATTTTCGCGGTGAGCGACGAATCTGGCCGGGGGAGCTTTCGGACGTGCTTCTCTTTCTTGCGTTTGGGCTTTTCCGCCCGGCGCTCCTTGCCGTTGGCGAGGGAAACGTACACACCGTCTGTGTCAATCACATAGAACAGCATTCCCTTGTCGCGTCCGGCGACGGATTGAACGAGGTCCGATCTTGATAGTTCCATATCAAAGCCCCTCGGTGACGGTGAGAATTTCCGGCTCGCCGTCGGTGATGAGAACAGTATTTTCGTAGTGCGCCGAGAGCTTTCCGTCAGCGGTGACGGTCGTCCAGCCGTCCTTCAGGACCCGCACGGCGGCGGTGCCCTGATTGATCATCGGCTCAATGGCGATCGTCATGCCGCGGACAAGCCTCGGTCCTCTGCGGGGCGTCACATAGTTGGGTACCTCCGGCTCCTCGTGCAGATGCTCACCGACGCCGTGTCCGATAAAGTCCCGGACAACGGAGAAGCCGTTGGCTTCGGCATAGCTCTGCACAGCCTGCGAGATGTCAACAACGCGATTGCCCTGCCGCGCGAATTTCACGCCCTCGAAAAAGCTCTGTCTCGTGACATCAATCAGCCTTTGCGCTTCGGCGGAGATTTTTCCGCAGGCAAAGGTGGCGGCGCAGTCACCGTGGAACCCTCCCCAGTAGGCGCCGACATCGACGGAGACGATGTCGCCCTCCTGCAATACTCTGCCGTCCGGGATCCCGTGAATGACGGTATTGTTCACGGAGATACAGGCGCTGGCAGGATAGCCGGAGTAGTTGAGGAAGGAAGGCGTTGCGCCTTGTGACACGATAAAATCGTGGACAGCTTTGTCAATCTCCCTGGTTGTTACGCCGGGCCTTACCATTTCCCCTGCCAGAGCACGGGCTGCCGCGGTAATTTTACAGGCACGGCGCATCACGGAGATCTCACGTTCGTTTTTAACCGGGATCATTCCGATCCCCCTAAAGCCGCCATAATATCACGAGTTGCATCCTCGATGGGCTGGTTGCCCTCGACAAGCCGCAGCTTGCCGAGCTTCGCGTAAAAGCCCTTGAGTGCTTCGGTTTCCGAGTGGTAGACCTCGAGGCGATGACGCACCGTTTCGGGCGTATCGTCCTTGCGGATGACCAGTTCGGAGCCGCACGCATTGCAGATGCCCTCCGTCTTGGGCGGGTTTGCGACGATGTGATAGCTTGCGCCGCAGGTGCCGCAGACGCGGCGGCCTGTCATGCGCGCTTCGATCACCTCGTCGGCGATCTCAATGGAGACAACGCGGTCGATCTCGACGCCCTGCTCCAAAAGGGCCTGGGCCTGCGGGATCGTGCGGGGCATACCGTCGAGGATATAGCCGTCCGCGCAATCCGGCTGGGCCAGCCGCTCCCGGACGATGCCGATGATGACATCGTCGGGAACGAGCATACCCTTGTCCATGAAACTCTTGGCTTTCAATCCGGTTTCCGTACCGTTCTTGATTGCTTCCCGAAGGATGTTCCCGGTCGAGATGGTGGGGATATGCAGGCGCTTGGAGATGATCTCCGCCTGCGTACCCTTGCCGGCGCCGGGCGCTCCCAACAGAATCAGTCTCATGCTCCGCCTCCGTTATTTCTCAAGGAAGCCGGAGTAGTTACGCATCATCATCTGTGCCTCGATGGCCGTGACGGTCTCAAGGGCGACACTGACGACGATGATGACGGACGTACCGCCGAAGGAGAACTGCGTGTCCTTCATCACAACGCCGAGGACGATCGGGATGACCGCAACGATACCAAGGTAGATCGCGCCGAACAGGGTGACCTTGTTGATGACCTTGCGGATGAAGTCCGAAGTCGGACGGCCCGGACGGAAGCCGGGGATGAAGCCGCCGTTCTTTTTGAGGTTGTTGGCAACCTCGACGGGGTTGTACTGGATCGTCGCATAGAAGTAGCTGAAGCCGATGATCAGCAGCAGGTAGATCACTGCGTAGATCGCGCTCTTGTTGTCGAAGATATTGCGGTAAGCCCAGTTGCTCGTCCAGCCGCCGAACGCGCAGATCGTCGCGGGGAAGCTGGCAATGGACTGTGCAAAGATGATCGGCATAACGCCGGACATATTGACCTTGATGGGCAGGTGGGTGTTCTGACCGCCATAGACCTTACGTCCGACAACGCGCTTGGCGTACTGCACCGGGATGCGGCGTTCCGCCTGGGAGACGTAGATGATGAAGACGATGATCGCCAGCATACCGACGACGAGCGCCAGCGCCCAGTACCACTTGCTCCAGAGCAGGTCGTTCCAGATCGGAGCGATGATGCCGCCGGGGATACGGGCAATGATGTTGGCAAACAGGATCATGGAGATGCCGTTGCCGATGCCGTGCTCGGTGATCTGCTCGCCCAACCACATGACGAGGGTGGAGCCCGCGGTGAACGTAAGGATGATCACGATGGCGGGAAGCACGCCGGTCTCGGTGAGCAGCAGGTTGTTGTACGCGCCGTTGTAGTTGGTGAGCATGACATAATAGGCAAAGCCCATCAGCAGGCCCAGGGCAACGGTGGTGATGCGGGTGATCTTGTTGATCTTCTTCTTGCCCTCTTCGCCGCCTTCCTTGCTCAGACGTTCCAGAGCGGGGATGGCGATGGTGAGGAGCTGGATAATAATGGATGCGTTGATATACGGCTGGATCGACAGCGCGAAGATCGTTGCCATCGAGAAAGCGTTGCCGGACATCATGTTGAACAGGCCGAGGATCGTACCGCTGAGCTGCTGCTCAAACATCTGAGACATGCTCTCGACGTTGACGAACGGGACCGGGATCACGTTGCCGATGCGGTACAGGAGGATGATCAGGAGCGTAAACAGGATCTTTCTGCGCAGTTCGGGGATCCGCCAGGCGTTACGGAGTGTAGTAAGCACTTACACCACCTCAGCCTTTCCGCCTGCCTCCTCAATTTTTGCTTTGGCAGAACCAGAGAATGCCGCCGCCTTGACGGTCAGCTTCTTCGTCAGTGTGCCGTTGGACAGAACCTTCAGACCGTACTTGCAGTCGCGGATAATGCCCTTTTCTTCGAGCGCAGCCGCATCGACGACCGCGCCGTCTTCAAACGCGTTCAGCGCGCCGACGTTCACAGCAGTGAGGGGCTTTGCGAAGATGTTATTGAAGCCGCGCTTCGGGATGCGGCGAGCCAGAGGCATCTGGCCGCCTTCGAAGCCGACGCGGATCTTGCCGCCGGAGCGGGCCTTCTGACCCTTGTGACCGCGGCCTGCGGTCTTGCCGTTGCCGCTACCGCAGCCGCGGCCCTTACGCTTTGCAACCTGCGTAGAACCCATGACGGGAGCAAGTTCATGTAATTCCATTCTTGTCTCCTCCTTATTCTACTTCGGTGACCTCAAGCAGATAGCCGATCTTGGCGATCTTGCCGCGGGTCTGCTCATTGTCGGGCTGGATGGTTTCCTGACCGATCTTGCGCAGACCGAGGGATTCCGCCGTGGCAATGTGCTTCTGGATACGACCGCTGATGCTCTTGACGAGCTTGATCTTTAACTGTGCCATTGTTCGTATCCTCCTTAACCGATGATTTCTTCAACGCTCTTGCCGCGGATGCGAGCGACCTCTTCCGGTCCACGCAGGCTCAGCAGGCCCTGCATCGTCGCCTTAACGACGTTCTGCGGGTTGTTCGAGCGCAGGCACTTGGTACGGATGTTGGAGATACCGACAGCCTCCATGACAGCACGGACAGCGCCGCCGGCGATAACGCCGGTACCGACGGAAGCGGGCTTCATGAGAACGGTGCCGGCACCGTAGATGCCGATGACCTCGTGGGGGATCGTCGTGCCGGAGAGGGTGACCTTGTGCAGGTTCTTCTTCGCGTTTGCGATGCCCTTGAGGATGGCTTCGGAAACTTCCGCCGCCTTGCCGAGGCCGTAGCCCACGGTGCCGTTGCCGTCGCCGACGACGACCAGTGCGGAGAATTTCATGACGCGGCCGCCCTTAACGGTCTTGCTGACACGGTTAAGGTAGACGACGCGTTCGATCATTTCGGGAGCGTTTTCCTTTTCAGGAGCTCTGTTATAAGCCATTTTCCAGTTCCTCCTCTTAGAATTTGAGTCCGCCTTCGCGGGCGCCCTCAGCCAGAGCGGCGACGCGGCCGTGATAGACATAACCGCCACGGTCGAACACCACTTCTTCAATCTCCTTGGCCTTCGCGCGCTCTGCGAGCTTCAGGCCGACCTTCTTGGCAGCCTCGCAGTTGCCGGTCGCACCCTCGAACTCTTTTTCCACGGTAGAAGCGGAAACCAGAGTGACTCCGTTAACATCATCAATGATCTGAGCATAGATGTTTGCGTTGCTTCTGAACACATTCAGGCGGGGTCTGCACGGTGTGCCGGAGATCTTACCGCGAACGCGAACATGGCGCTTCAGGCGCATTGCCTTCTTATCGGTCTTCTTAATCATTTACGCACACCTCCTATTATTTCTTACCGCCGGCCTTGCCCTCTTTATGGCGAAGGACTTCGGTCGTGTACTTGATGCCCTTGCCCTTGTAAGGCTCAGGCGGTCTCTTGCCGCGAACGTTGGCAGCGAACTGACCGACCTTCTGCTTGTCGATGCCGCTGATAACGATCTTGTTGGGAGCGGGAACGTCGATGGTGATGCCGTCGATCTCGTCCATCGTGACGGGATGGGAGTAGCCGACGTTCAGGATGAGCTGCTTGCCCTGCTTCTGCGCACGGTAGCCAACGCCGTTGACCTCAAGCTCCTTGCTGAAGCCCTTCTCCACGCCGACAACCATGTTGTGCAGCAGCGTGCGGGTCAGGCCGTGCAGGCTCTTGTTCTCGTGTGCATCGTTCGGGCGGGAAACAGTCAGAACTGCGCCCTCCTGCTTGATGATCATTTCATGATGGAATGTGCTCGTCAGTGTACCCTTCGGGCCCTTGACGGTAACGACATTACCGTCTGCGACAGTCACTTCGACACCCGCCGGTACAGTGATAGGCATTTTGCCGATTCTGGACATAATGTTACCTCCTTACCAGACGAACGCAAGGACTTCGCCGCCGACGTGCGCCGCGCGCGCAGCCTTGTCGGTCATAACGCCCTTGGATGTGGAAATGATGGCAATACCGAGGCCGCGGAGGACCTTCGGAAGCTCTTCAGCGCCGGCATAAACGCGCAGGCCGGGCTTGGAGACGCGGCGAAGACCGGTGATGACCTTCTCCTTATTGCCGAGATACTTCAGGGTGATGTGGATCATGCCCTGCTTGCCATCCTCTTCGACGGTGTAGGACTTGATGTAGCCTTCGTCGAGCAGGATCTTTGCGATGTCCTTCTTCAGGTTGGAAGCGGGAACATCAACGGTGTCGTGCTTTGCAGAGTTAGCGTTCCGGATTCTGGTCAGCATATCTGCTACGGGATCGGTGATTTGCATGTGATTGACCTCCTTTAGAAGTTACGGGCTGTACCCGTTAAGACGCCAGAGTATCAGAGGAATGTAAGCCGCGCGCGGCTCCATTTTCCTCTGACTTCTGATGCCTGTTTTACATTGGAATCACACAGGATTGTGTGTGCCGGGCGGACGAGCCGCCCGAATTCAGATTACCAGCTCGCCTTGCGAACGCCGGGGATCTCGCCCTTGTAGGCCAGCTCGCGGAAGCAGATACGGCAGATGCCGTAGTCACGCAGGTAAGCATGGGGTCTGCCGCAGATCTTGCAGCGGTTGTAG
>CAMEMX010000038.1 GCA_945927915.1 uncultured Clostridia bacterium | reverse complement strand
TACCCGATAAGGTATAGTATGCGCGATATTTCACAAATGATACCCGATAAGGTATCGCCCCTGTTGCTGTAACTTGTTCTTGAAACGAATGAAGCTTTGCAGTACAAGTCTGGCTTCCTCACAATCCAGATAGAGATAGCGTTTTTTGTTTTTCATCATCGTTCAGCCCTCCTTACATTTACAGGATACCGGAGCATCAACAGATTGGCCAATGTGCAAATCCGATAAACTATATCAGGTTAGGTCAAATCCAATCAGAATCAGTGAAACCATATCAGAGGTTTGTTTCTGAAATCGAACGGCAAATATTCACTGTTATTCCGTCTCCAGCGCAGGGAAAAACCGGTCCTCATGAGGCCCTTTTTGAGCCGAAATTTATCCTATTTTTTAACACAAAAGGGGTCCCAAAAGCCCGATTATCCACTTATTAACACAAAAAAACAGGGTCAAAACTGGTCAAATCCGGCGAAAAACAGACAAACTAAATCAGCGTTTCAGATACAAGAAAACCCCGGAAAACCTTGATTTTCCGGGGTTTTTGAGCCTTTTTGATTGTAAAAACGCCACCAATTATCTCTTGGAGAACTGAGGGGCGCGACGGGCTGCTTTGAGACCGTACTTCTTTCTTTCCTTCATTCTCGGGTCGCGGGTCAGGAAGCCGGCGGCCTTGAGCGCTGCGCGGTACTCGGCGTTGACGCCCAGCAGAGCGCGGGAGATGCCATGACGGATGGCGCCGGCCTGGCCGGTCACGCCGCCGCCCTTGACGGTGCAGACGATGTCGACCTTGCCGACCATGTCGGTGGTGACCAGCGGCTGACGGACGATCAGCTTCAGGGTATCCAGACCGAAGTAGTCGTCGATGTCGCGGCCGTTGATGATGATGGAGCCGGTGCCGCCCTCGTAGACGCGGACGCGGGCGATGGAAGACTTACGTCTGCCGGTGCCGTACTGATACTGTCTCTTGCTCTCGTACATAGTCTGTTACCTCCTGATTAGTCCTGCGTCCAGGCTTCGGGCTTCTGCGCGGCATGGGGATGCTCGCTGCCTGCGAAGACCTTCAGACGGGTGATGGCGGTTCTGCCGAGGGTGTTCTTCGGGAGCATACCCTTGACAGCCAGCTCCATGGCGAATTCGGGACGCTCGGCCATGAGGGTCTTGTACTTGGTTTCCTTCAGACCGCCGATCCAGCCGGAGTGACGGCGATAGAACTTCTGCTCAAGCTTGCGGCCGGTGAGAACGGCCTTGTCGGCGTTGATGACGATGACGTAGTCGCCGCAGTCAACGTTGGGGGTGAAATCGGGCTTGACCTTGCCGCGCAGGATGTTGGCCGCGATGACGGCGGTTCTGCCGAGGGGCTTGCCGGCTGCATCGAGGACGTACCATTTGCGCTGCACGTCTTCTTTTCTGACCAGAGTAGTGGACATGGTGTTTCCTCCGTATATGAAATAAATATTTTGACTTTTTGCAGTTCTGCGCGTAAAATAAAGATACTTCAGCACGCAGCTTTCTCTTTATACCACGGGGAAAACCGAATGTCAAGCACAAATTTCGGAAAAATCATTTTGCTCCATGAGAACTCTCGAATTCTAACGTATGCTCTCTTATTCTCGCTGATTCTCACGGGGCAAAAATCCGTTTTCTGTCGAGAAAGCCGCAGGAAAAGGAGGCAAACGATGCAGAGACTGATGGGACTGGTGCGGCGCTGCGCGGACGACTACCGCATGATCGCGCCGAATGATAAAATCGCGGTGGGTGTGTCGGGCGGGAAGGACTCGCTGGCGCTTTTGACGCTGCTGGCGGCGCTGCGCGAATACTACCCGCAGCCGTTTGAGCTGACGGCGATCACGATCGACATGGGGCTTGGGATGGACTTTTCGCCCATCGCGGCGCTGTGCGAAAAGCTGAACGTGCCGTTCACGCAGGTGAAGACGGAGATCGGGCCGATCATTTTTGACTATCGCAAGGAGAAAAATCCCTGCTCGATGTGCGCGAAGATGCGCCGCGGGGCGCTGAATAAAGCCCTGACGGAGCAGGGCTTTTCCAAGGTCGCCCTCGGTCACCACTACGACGATGCGGTGGAGACGTTCCTGATGAGCCTGATCTTTGAGGGACGGCTGAGCTGCTTCCAGCCCGTGACCTATCTCGACCGCATGGGCGTGACGCAGATCCGCCCGATGCTCTACCTGACCGAAGGGATGGTGCGCCGCTTTGCCGCGGAGCAGCAGCTCCCCGTGATCGAAAACCGCTGCCCCGCCGACAAAAACACGAAGCGGCAGGAGATCAAGGAGCTGATCGCCGCGCTGTCGAAGACCTATCCCGACCTCAAGGAGCGCGTTTTCGGCGCGATGCAGCGCCTGCCCCTGCCGGAATGGGGCGTCCGGCCGCACCCGAGACGAAAGGCAAACGGGGAAGCAGGGGATAGGGAACAGGGAATAGAGAACAGGGAATAGAGAATAGATTGCACCCGCAAGGGGTACGACAAGGAACGGAGCTTCCGGGCGGAAGCTCCGTATTGTTATGCCCTGAAATCGGCGGGCTTTTCGTTTTGCAGGCCGAAATGCCACGCGATGGCGTCGGCGATGCGTGCGCAGGCGTTGCCGTCGCCGTAGGGATTGACGGCCTGCGCCATGCGGCGGTAGGTGTCCGGCTGCTCGAGCAGCTCGCACGCGTGGCGGACGACCGCGTCGTATTCGACGCCCGCGAGCCGCACCGTGCCGGCTGCGACGGCCTCCGGGCGCTCCGTCTCGCGGCGCAGCACCAGGACGGGTTTGCCGAGGGCGGGCGCCTCCTCCTGCAGGCCGCCGGAATCCGTCATCACGAAATGGCAGCGCGCCATCAGGTTGTGCATCTGCTCGACGTCGATCGGGTCGATGAGATGGACGCCCGGCACGCCGCCCAGCTCCTCCTGCGCACAGGCGCGGACGGCGGGGCTGAGGTGGACGGGGTAGACGACCTCGACATCGGGATGGGTCACGACGACATGGCGCACGGCGCGCAGGATGTCGTGCATCGGCTGACCGTAGTTCTCGCGGCGGTGGCAGGTCAGCACGATGACGCGGCTGTTTTCAAAGTCCAGCGCGTTGAGCGCCAGGTCGGAAAAGCGGAAATCGCCGCGCACGGTGGTGCGCATCGCGTCGATGACGGTGTTGCCGGTGACGAAGATCTCACCGCGCACGGCCTCCCTGCGCAGATTCTCGGCGTTGGCGGCGGTGGGGGAGAAGTGCAGCGCGGCGATGTCCCCGACGAGGGTGCGGTTCATCTCCTCCGGGAAGGGGGAGTAGCGGTCATAGGTGCGCAGGCCGGCCTCGACGTGACCGACGGGAATCTTGTGGTAAAACGCCGCAAGCGCGCCGGCGAAGGTCGTCGAGGTGTCGCCGTGGACGAGCACCAAGTCCGGCTTTGCCTCCTCCAGCACCGTCTCCATGCCCAAAAGCGCACGCGTCGTGATGGACGAGAGGGTCTGCTGCTTCTGCATGATGTTGAGGTCGTAGTCGGCGTGCAGGCCGAAGATCTCCATCACGGAGTCGAGCATCTCGCGGTGCTGACCGGTCAGGCAGCAGAGGCTCTCGAAGCCCTCGCGCGCGGCAAGCGCCTGCACCAGCGGTGCCATCTTGATCGCCTCCGGGCGCGTGCCGAAGACGGACATGACCTTAATTCTCTTCATGCTTGTCCTCCTGCGCAGGCGCGTCGGTGGGTTCCTCGGACGGCTGTTCGGGCTTCTTTTCCTCCTGCGCGGGCTTTTTGCGGTGCGTGCCGAAGATCAGGCCGACGCCGATGGCGCCGACGACCAGGATCGCGCCGATGAAGATCAGCGCCTGCACCTCACCGCGGTCGGTCAGCACGACGGCTGCAAGGCCCAGGATCGCCGAGAGCATATAGGAGATGGCGACGGCCTGCTTCTGCGAGAAGCCCATGTCGATCAGGCGATGATGGACGTGGCCGCGGTCGGCGTGCATGGGGCTTTGCCCGTGGCTGATGCGGCGGATGACCGCGAAGCAGATGTCGAAGATCGGCAGGCCGAGCACCAGAAACGGCACGGCGAACGAGATGACCGCGTAGGTCTTGAACAGGCCGAAGATCGAGATGGACGCGAGCATGAACCCGAGGAAGGTCGAGCCGGTGTCGCCCATGAAGATCGTGGCAGGGTTGAAGTTATAGGGAATGAAGCCGACGCACGCGCCGACGATGGCAGCCAGCACGATGGCAGATGCCATGGCTGTGCCGTCCGGCACCAGAATGAGCGCGACGATCAGCAGGGCGCCCGCGGAGATCGCGGACACGCCCGCCGCCAGTCCGTCCAGACCGTCGATGAAGTTGACGGCATTCGTGATGGCGACGATCCAGAGCACGCTCACGGGGTAGGACACCCACGGCGAGAGCGTGAAGCCCATGAAATGCTCGATGCGGCAGCCGTGCAGCACGACGACAACGGCGGCGAGGATCTGCACGAGGAACTTTGGCAGGGCGCGCAGCGTCAGAATGTCGTCAAGGACGCCTAAGATGACGATGATGACCGCGCCGAGCAGGATGCCGCGCAGCTCGCGGTCGATCTCCCCGAAGATCAGGAAGCTGACGAGGAAGCCGAGGAAGATCGCAAGGCCGCCCAGACGCGGGATCGGCACCTTGTGCATCCGGCGCTCGTCCTTGGGCACGTCGATCGCGCCGACCTTGCGGGCGAGCACCTTGACCAGCGGCGTGGCGGCGAAGGAGATCACCGCCGCGCAGACGAGGGCAAGCGCGACCTTCAGGAAAAAGTTGGGGTCTAAAATCATAATAAAACCTCTTATTTTGCGACGAAGCCGAGCTTTTTATAGACTTTTCGGAGGGTCTTTTCCGCGACATAGGACGCCTTTTCTGCGCCGCTTGCGCAGACGGACTGCAGATACGCCTTGTCGGCGAGCAGGCGCGTGGCCTCCTCACGGATCGGGCGCAGCAGCTCGACGACGGCCTCGCCGACGGCTTTCTTGAACTCGCCGTAGCCGCGGCCGGCGAACTCTGCCTCGATCTCGGCGAAGGTCCTGCCCGTGGCGGCGGAATAGATCGTCATCAGGTTGGAGATGCCCTTTTTCTGCTCCGGGTCATAGCGCACGCAGTTGTCGCAGTCGGTGATGGCGCGCTTGAACAGGCGCATGATGTCCTCGGGCTTGTCCATCAGGCGGACGCGGCCGGGGTCCTCGTTTTCGGACTTGGACATTTTGGCCTCGGGGTTGGCAAGGCTCATGATGCGTGCGCCGACCTTCGGGATGTACGGCTCCGGCATCTTGAACACGTCGCCGTAGATGCCGTTGAAGCGCTTGGCGATGTCGCGCGTCAGCTCGACGTGCTGCTTCTGATCCTCGCCGACGGGCACGAGATCGGCCTGGTACAGCAGGATGTCCGCCGCCATGAGGGCGGGGTAGGTGAACAGGCCGCCGTTGATGTTGTTGGCGTTTTTGGCGCTCTTGTCCTTGAACTGGGTCATGCGCGACAGCTCGCCGAACATCGCGTAACAGTTCATCACCCAGCCCAGCTCCGCGTGCTGGTGCACATGGCTCTGGAAGAACAGGACGTTTTTCTCCGGGTCGAGGCCGCAGGCGATGTACTGCGCGAGCTGCTCCAGGGAACGGCGGCGCAGGTCGGCGGGGTTCTGGCGGACGGTGATGGAGTGCAGGTCGGCCATGAAGTAGAAGCATTCAAACTCGTCCGCGCGGTCCTTCCAGTTGCGGATGGCGCCGAGGTAGGAGCCGAGGGTGAGGTCGCCGGAGGGCTTAATGCCGGAGAGCATACGTTTTTTCGCGGGAGCTTGTGTGATTTCGGTCATTTTCAGATCACGCCTTTCGCGTTTGTTGAGATAAAAATGCGTTCTTTGGGTGCAATCGCCCAAAATAACTCAATATATTATAAAGGATTCGCGGCGTTTTGTCAACCGTGGCGGAAGAAAAGGCGGGGACGGGGAAAGGTGAAATATCCCGTGAATGATATATCGCTTGTGCGATATGATATACGGCAAGCCGTATGATATACTTGCTTCGCAAGCATGATATAATATCCGTTCCTCATATGCCGCAGGCATATATCATCGCACGACAGTGCGATATCATATCGAAGATATATCACCCGTTCCACAAGGAACGGATATCATTGAAAAAAGTCACCTTTGTCGGTAGACAAAAGTGACTTTTTTCATGGAGCGGGTGACGAGGCTCGAACTCGCTACCTCCACCTTGGCAAGGTGGCGCTCTACCGGATGAGCTACACCCGCAGTTGCAGGAATTATTATAGCGGTCGTTCCTGCATTTGTCAAGTGTTTTTTTCGACCCGCAGCGATTTTTTATTCCTCCGGCCCGGTCGTCTCCGCAGATTCGCTTGACGGCTCGGTGGACGGCTCCGTGGGAGCTTCCGTGGGTGGCTCCGTGGACGGCTCGGTCGGCTCGGTCGGTGCGTCCGGCCCGGTCGGTGTGCTTCCGTCGGTCGACTCCGGCTCCGGGGTGGCGGGGTGAGCCGTCTCGTCCCAGACATAGCCCTCGTCGCGCAGCTCCGCGCTCGTCAGGAGCGTCAGCTCCGTCTCGCCGCGCTCGACCGCGCGCATCAGATCGACATGGTAGTATTCGCCGTCGATGCACAGCAGGTTCCAGTAGCACGTCTGCCCGTTGAGCACGCCCTCCAGCATACGGCATTCCAGCCCGGCCGTGCCGCACTCGGCGTTGAACACCGACGCGAACGACAGACTGTGCGCGATGCCCTGACACAGCAGGCTGTAGGCGGGCATGACCGGCTCCGTGTCGGAGACGGAATAGCGCAGGCGGCCGGTGAGGAAGCGGAACAGCAGCGCGGCACGCTCGGCCTCCGTTTTGCCCGAATGGACGTAGGACGAGGCGGAGGAGAGGATCGTGCTGACGGAGCTTTGCATCCGGCGCAGCTCGTCGCGCTCGCCGGGATAGGTGAAGTGCAGCTCGACGATGCGCGTGCCGCCCTCGTTCGGGTAGACCTCCGCCGAAAGCTCCGGCAGGGCGAGCACCGATTCCGGATGCTCCAGGCAGTAGGCGCGGATCGCAGCGGGCAGGTCGACCGGCTCAAAGTTGCGCACGCGCAGGGTCAGCGCGGTGTCGTAGTTGGTCAGCGCCTGCTGGATCTTGCCGAAGGCGCTGGCGTTGCCGTTGACGGTGACGATGGCGTCGACCTCGGCGGCGCTGCGCCGGAAGACAAGGCGCAGGGAGATCGTGCCCTCCTCGCCCGTGCCGGAGAGCTCATAGTCGGCGTAGTCGACGGCGAAGGCGCCGATCGGCTCTTCCTCGGTGGCGTAGCGGACGGTCTCGGTCAGGTCGGCGGAGATGTCGCCGTCGTAATCGCGCACGAGGATGGTGCCGTGCTCCGTCCAGCCGCGGATGCACGACAAAACTGCGCCGCGCAGCTCATTGCGGTTGGTCACGACGGGCGGCTCGTCCTCGGCGGTGGGTTCGGGGTCGGGCAGCACCTGCTCGACATGGGGCTTGACGGACAGATAGTCGTCATGGACAAGCTCGCTGCCGCAGGCGGTCAGCGAGAAAAGCAGACAGAGCAGAAGACTGATCGCCAAAAAACGCTTCATATTGCCGACCTCCTTGAATCATCCGTATTACAGCTCGAAGCGGTCGTAGCGCTTGAAGCCGTCGCCGAGCACCTGCTGCGCGTCCTGCAGGATCAGGAACGCGTCGGGGTCAATGGTCATCACGACCTCCTTGAGCTGGGCGAGCTGCTTGCGCTTCACAGCGCTTAACAGGACATATTTGTCGCACCGTTTGTAAAAGCCCTGTCCGCGCAGCAGCGTGACGCCGCGGTCGAGCTTGGTGTCGATGGCGACGGCGATCTCCTCATACTTGTCCGAGATGATGAGGGCGACCTTGGAATAGTCCATGCCGTAGACGACCTTGTCGAGCAGGACGGAGGACAGGTACAGGGTGATGAAGCTGTAGAGGGTGTTCGTGAACCGGCGGTAGACAATGCCGGTCACAACGGCGATGACAAGGTCCATGCAGAGCATGAGCTTGCCGATGGGGAAATTGCGCAGCTTGAGCTTGAGCAGACGGGCGACGATGTCCGCGCCGCCGGTCGAGGCGCCCGCGAGGAAGACCAGACCCAGACCGATGCCGGTCAGGACGCCGCCGAAGATCGCCGCGACGAGCGGGTCCATCGTCGTCACGGGCAGAATTTTTGCGAACAGGTCAAAGCAGACCGATGACACGAGCATCCCGAACAGCGAGCCGAAGAAGAAGTATTTGCCGATCTGGCGGTAGCCGAAGAAGAACAGCGGCAGGTTGATCAGGGCGGTCAGGATGCCGACCGTCAGCCATTCGGTGTCGGTCGCGTAGACGATGAGCATTGCGATGCCGGACACGCCGCCGCAGCTAATGCCGTTCGGGTCCAGAAACAGGTCGAAGGCGAGGGCAAACAGAGCGCTGCCCACGAGGATCATCAAAATGTTGCGAAGCATCTCGGATTTCGTCTGTTTCATCAGCTTACAGCTCCAATGCAATTTGTTTTTCCTCCGCGTCCTCGTCCTTCAGCAGGGCGCCGGCGGCGGGGAGGGCGCGGGTGCGGTAACGCGCGGCGTTGACGATGCCGCTTTGCTCCAGCAGGGCCGCGCGGTGGACGACGGCCTTGCGCTTGAGGGTCATCACGGCAACGCCCTGCGTGGCGCGGGTCGTCTTGGGCGCGAGCTGCGCCGTCGAGAAGACCAGCGCGCGGTTTTCCGTCGAATACAGCGCGAGCTGCTGCTCCTCCGCGAAAACGAAGACGGCCTTGAGCGGGCTTTTGTCGCTGTAGGCGCCGGTGAGCTTGCGGCGGTTGGATTTTGTCGCGTAGGCGGACAGGGCGACCTTGGCGGCCTTGCCGTTTTCGTAGACGAACAGGACGAAGCCGGAATAATCGCCGGGGAAGCAGACCTCCACGACGCTCTCGCCCTCGTCGAAGCCGAGCTTCGCGGGCAGATAGTCGCCCAGAACGGACGCCTTGCCGTCGTCAAAGTCGGCGCAGCGCGCCTTGTAGACCTGGCAGCGGTCGGTGAAGACCAGCAGCTCGGCGGCGTTCGTCGTCTCGCGGGAGAAGCGCAGGGCGTCGCCCTCCTTGAAGCGCTGCTCGCCGGACATCCGCAGCGATTGCGGCGTGATCTTCTTGAAATAGCCCTCGCGGGAGACGAAGACCGTCACGGGATAGTCGGGCAGCGCCTCTTCCTCATCGGGCGCGTCGAGGTCGGTGTCGGCGGCGAGGCCGGTCTTGCGCTCCTTTCCGTATTTGTCCGCGACGGCGTCCAGCTCCCGGACGATGACGGCGCGGATCTTTTTCTCGCTCTTGAGCAGCTCGTCCAGCTCCGCGATCTCGCGCTCTAAATCGTCGACCTCCTGCGTGCGCCTGAGGATGTATTCCTTGTTGATGTTGCGCAGCTTGATCTCCGCAACGAATTCGGCCTGCAGCTTGTCGATGCCGAAGCCGATCATCAGGTTCGGCACGACCTCCGCGTCGGACTCCGTCCCGCGGATGATGGCGATGGCCTTGTCGATGTCGAGCAGGATGCGCTTGAGACCCTTCAAAAGGTGCAGCTTTTCAGCCTTTTTGCGCTTCTGGAAGAAGACGCGGCGGCGGACGCATTCGGTGCGCCA
Source organism: uncultured Clostridia bacterium (assembly GCA_945927915.1). GTDB lineage: Bacteria > Bacillota > Clostridia > Oscillospirales > Oscillospiraceae > JAZOXB01. The sequence goes on along the minus strand of CAMEMX010000038.1, from coordinate 1,106 downwards.
CGCGGTCCATTCCTCGATGATCTCACGCACGCCCAGAACGCGCGGCATCCCCGCGATGAGCAGGTTGAAGTTGCAGCCGAAGGAGTCCGTCAGCGGCGTCATGCGCATGAGCTTCTGCATGAGCTTGTCCGGGTCGACGCCGCGCTTTAAGTCGATGGCGAGCTTGAGGCCGGACAGGTCGGTCTCGTCGCGCATATCGGAGATCTCGCGGATCTTGCCGGCCTTAATCAGCTCGGAGACCTTGTCGATGATCGCCTCGGTCGTCGTGGTGTAGGGGATCTCGTAAATTTCGATGAGGTTGCTCTCTTTGACGTAGCGCCAGCGGGCGCGGATGCGGATGCTGCCGCGGCCGGTGCGGTAGATCTCGGCGATCTCCTCCGGGGTGTTGAGGATTTCGCCGCCGGTGGAGAAGTCGGGCGCGGGCATATGCTCCAGCAGGTCGCAGTCGGGATTCCTGATCCACGCGGCGGTCGCCCTGCACACCTCGCGGAGGTTGAACGAGCAGATGTTGCTCGCCATGCCGACGGCGATGCCCATGTTCGCCGAGGCGAGGACGTTCGGGAACGACGTCGGCAGCAGGGTCGGCTCGAGCATGGTGTTGTCGTAGTTGTCCACGAAATCGACGGTCTCACAGTCGATGTCGCGGAACAGCTCCGCGCAGATCGGCTCCAGCTTCGCCTCGGTGTAGCGCGAGGCGGCGTAGGCCATGTCGCGGGAGTAGACCTTGCCGAAGTTGCCCTTGGAATCGACGAACGGCGTCAGCAGCGCCTCGTTGCCGCGTGCCAGACGCACCATCGTCTCGTAGATCGCGGCGTCGCCGTGGGGGTTCAGGCGCATGGTCTGGCCGACGATGTTGGCAGACTTCGTCCTGCCGCCGTTTAACAGCCCCATTTTGTACATCGTGTACAGCAGCTTGCGGTGCGAGGGCTTGAAGCCGTCGATCTCCGGGATCGCGCGCGAGACGATGACGCTCATCGCGTAGGGCATATAGTTGACCGTCAGGGTGTCGGTGATGGGCTGCTCGACCACCTCGGCCCGCAGCCCCTCGACCCGCGACGCGTCGACGGTTTTTTTCATATCCTGATCTTTTTTCTTCCGTGCCATAA
>CAMEMX010000037.1 GCA_945927915.1 uncultured Clostridia bacterium | reverse complement strand
CCGTGACCTCGCACAGCGCCAGAAATTCGCCGTCGCGGGAATAGGCGCGGCAGCGTCCTACGCCCGGCTTGCAGGAAAAGGCCGCGCCGTTGCGGACGCATTTTTCCTGCGCGGGCGTCAGGGTCAGGCGCGGCAGCGCCGCGAAGAGCGTGTCGACCGGTTTTAAGAGCGCTTGCGGCGCCGGATGCGCGACGATGTCGTCCAGCGTGACGGCTTCCTCAATGGAATACGCCCCGGCCTGGACGCGGCGCAGCGCCGCCATGCACCCGCCGCAGCCCAGCGCGACGCCGATGTCGTGGCAGAGGGTGCGGATGTAGGTGCCCTTCGAGCAATGGACGCGAAGACACGCGGAATCGTTTGAAAAATCCAGAAGCTCGATGGAAAAAACGGTGATTTCGCGGGGCTTTCGTTCGATCTCCTTGCCTGCGCGCGCCAGCTCATACAGCTTTTTGCCGCCGATCTTGACGGCGGAATACATCGGCGGGACCTGCTGCTGCGCGCCCGTGAAGCGCGGCAGGACGGCGCGCAGCGCCGCCTCGTCAACGTTGATCGGCTGCGTTTGCAGCACCGTCCCGGTCGTGTCCTGCGTGTCGGTCGTCACGCCGAGGCGCAGCGTCGCCTCATAGGTCTTGTCCGCGTGCTCGAAAAACTCGACCGCACGGGTCGCACGCCCGACGAACACAGGCAGGACGCCCGTAGCCATCGGGTCGAGGGTGCCGCCGTGGCCAACGCGCTTCTCGTGCAGCACGCCGCGCAGCTTGCTCACCACGTCCTGCGACGTCCAGCCGGCGGGCTTGTCCACGATCAGGATGCCGCTTGCCATTACAGCGCCACTCCTTCGGCGCGCAGGGCGTCCAGGATCGCGGCTCTGGCAGCCTCGATGCCGCCGTCGACGCTCGCGCCGGCAGCCGCCCGGTGGCCGCCACCGCCGAGGCGTGCGCAGATCTCCGAGGCGTTGTAATTGGGAGAGGTACGCACGGAGATCTTGCCGCGCGCCCCCTCCTGCCGCAGCATGACCGCGATCTCGACGCCCGCGATCTCGCGCCCGAAGCCGGAGATGTCGTCGATGTCGTCCTCGGTCAGACCCAGCTCGTCGCGCAGGGCGTCGGGGATGGCGCTGACGGCGACGGTGCCGTTCGCGTAAAACGCCGTCGTCTGCGTCAGGTGCGCCTCAAGCTGCAGGCGCGGCAGGCGCTTGGTCAGGAACATGACCTGATTGATCGCAAAGGTGTCCGCGCCGCAGTCGATGCACGCCGCAGCCGCGCGGAGGGTGGCAGCCGTCACATTGCTGAAGCGGAAGCAGCCCGTGTCCGTCGACAATCCGACATAGAGCGCCTCGGCGGTGCGCTTGCCGATGGGCGCCTTCATCTCCTGCAGCAGCGCGAGGATGATCTCGGCGCAGGCGGCGGCGGACGGATCGACGCATCCCAGCGGCGCAAAGTCGCCGCTGCGGTCATGGTGGTCGAGCTTCAGACTAATTTGGTTAACATAATCTATAGCGCTGTAGGACAGCATCGTGTCCGCCGCGACGTCCACGCTGACCAAGAATGCGTTGGCTGGGACGGAAGAGACGGTCAATTCGTCCAGATACGGGCGGAATTTCGCGGTAAACTGCGGGTTTTCCAGCACAGCCGCCTTTTTGCCCAGGGCACGCAGGCCGCAGCAAAGCGCCGCCGCCGAGCCGATGGTGTCCCCGTCCGGGCGGCGGTGGGTTAACATAATATAGTTATCGTTGCGCAGCAGAAGCTCCGCCGTCTCAGCGATCGAAAGCAGCTTCATCGTCGGAATCCTCCGGTATGTCGAGCTTGGACAGCAGCTCCAGAATGTGCGCGCCCTGGGTGATGGAGTCGTCCGGCTGCCATTGCAGCTCCGGCGTGTAGCGAAGCTGCAGGCTTCTGCCCAGCTCGCGGCGCAGATAGCCCGCCGAGGACTTCAGACCCGCGAGGGTCTCCTTGGTAAACTCCTTATCCAGCAGCGAGACATAAATTTTCGCATAGCGGAGATCGGGCGTCGTCTCGACGCGGGTGATCGACAGCATGGTCCTGTGCACGCGCGGGTCCTTCAGCTCGCGCAAAAGGTCGGACAGCTCGCGCTGGATCTCCTCGTTGATGCGTCCGATGCGGTTGGATGCCATAAACGGTACCTCCTTTGGAAAAAAGCGGGAGCGGTCGAGCGCTCCCGCGGTGGAATTGGGATGTTTAGCGCGGGATCTCCTCCATGACGAAGCATTCGAAGACGTCGCCCTCGCGGATGTCGTTGAATTTCTCGACGGACATACCGCATTCGTAGTTCGCGGCGACCTCCTTGACGGAGTCCTTGAAGCGCTGGAGAGAGCCGATATTGCCCTGATAGATGACAATATTGTCGCGCAGGACGCGCACCTGCGCGTCGCGGGTGACCTTGCCGTCCTTGACGTAGCAGCCGGCAATGGTGCCGATGGCGGAGACCTTGTAGGTCTGGCGCACCTCGGCGTGGCCGATGACGGCCTCGCGGAACTTCGGCGCGAGCATACCCTTCATTGCCGATTCGATCTCGTCGATGGCGTCATAGATGACGCGGTACATCCGCAGGTCGACGTTCGCCCGCTGCGCGGAGACGGCAGCGGCGGCGTCCGGGCGGACGTTGAAGCCGACGACGATGGCGTTGGCGGTCGAGGCGAGCAGGATGTCCGACTCGTTGATCGCGCCGACGGCGGCGTGGATGACGCGCACGCGCACTTCCTCGTTTGAGAGCTTTTCGAGGCTGGCCTTGACCGCCTCGGCGGAGCCCTGCACGTCGGCCTTGACGATGAGGTTCAGCTCCTTCATCTCGCCCTCCTGCATCTTGGCAAAGAGGTTGTCGAGGGTGACCTTGCTGGCGAGCTTCGCGGCGGCATCCTTCTCGGCCTGCTTGCGCTGCTCGACGAGCTGGCGCGCCATGCGCTCGTCCGCGACGGCGTCGAACGCGTCGCCGGGCGTGGGCGCCTCGGCAAGGCCGGTGATCTCGACGGGGACGGAGGGGCCGGCCTCGGTGATGGTGCGGCCCTTGTCGTCGGTCATCACGCGGACTCTGCCCACGGCGGTGCCGGCGAGGATGAGGTCGCCCTTATGCAGCGTGCCGTTCTGCACGAGCAGGGTGGCGATCGGGCCGCGGTTTTTGTCGAGCCGGGCCTCGATGACCGTGCCCTTGGCGGCGCGGTTGGGGTTGGCCTTCAGCTCGGCCAGCTCGGCGGTCATGATGACGGTCTCAAGCAGCTCGTCGATGCCCGTGCCCTGCTTGGCGGAGATGCGGCAGACCTCGGTGTCGCCGCCCCATTCCGAGGGAACGAGGTCGTGCTCGGTGAGCTGGGTGAGGATGCGGTCGGGGTTCGCGCCGGGCTTATCCATCTTGTTCACGGCGACGATGATGGGGATCTTTGCGGCCTTGGCGTGGTTGATCGCCTCGATGGTCTGCGGCATGATGCCGTCGTCGGCGGCGACGACCAGGATCGCGATGTCGGTACACATGGCGCCGCGGGCGCGCATGGAGGTAAAGGCGGCATGGCCCGGCGTGTCGAGGAAGGTGATGGGCTTGCCGTTGATTTTTACGGTGTAGGCGCCGATGTGCTGCGTGATGCCGCCGGCCTCGCCGGAGACGACGTTCGTCTTGCGGACGGCGTCGAGCAGGCTGGTCTTGCCGTGGTCGACGTGACCCATGACGACGACGACCGGGCTGCGCTCGACGAGCTCGTCGGCAGTGTCGACGTGGTCGTCGATCAGGCGCTCTTCGATCGTCACGACGACCTCGCGCTCGACCTTGCAGCCCAGCTCGGTCGCGACGAACTCGGCGGTGTCAAAGTCGATGGTCTGGTTGATGCTCGCCATGACGCCGTTTTTCAGCAGGCATTTGATGAGCTCCGTGGCGGTCTTCTTCATACGCGAGGCCAGCTCGCCCACGGTGATCTCGTCGGGGATCTTGACGGTCAGCGGGGTCTTCTTGATGATCTCGAGCTGGAGGCGGCGCATCTTCTCCTGCTCCTCGTTGCGGCGCTTGCTGCCGGTGCCCTTCTTATCCTTGCCCTTATTCTTGTTTTTATTGCCGATCTTCTGCTTGCCGCCGGAATAATTCTGCACGCGCTCGGAGACAAGGCTGTCGACGCGGTCGTCGAAGCGGTCGGCGTTGACCGTGACGGCCTTGGTGTCGACCACGCGGCGCTCGCGCTTGCGCTGCTCGGGCTGCGGCTTGGCGGGCTTGGCGTCGGCAGGCTTTGCCTCGGCGGGTCTGGCGTCCGCCTTTTTCGCCTCGGCGGGCTTGGCGGCCTCCTTCTTCGGCTCTTCCTTCTTCGGCGCGGGCGCGACCGCATAGACCTCCGCGATCGAGGCGATCTGACGGTGCTGCGTGATGTGGTCGAAGAGGGCGTTGAGCTGCTCCTCCGTCAGCACCTGCGCATTGCTGCGCGGCTTTTCAAAATATTTTCCGACGATCTCGGTGATCTCCTTCGTGGACATACCGAAATCCGACGCGACTTCCTTCACTCGATACTTCACTAAACTCATAAAGCCACCTCCGTGTTACTTTTTCCCAAATCGGACGTTGCGGCGGTGCGCTTTTTCCTCCGCACGCCGTTTTTCCACGCGTTGGACGCGAATTTCCAGATCCTGTAAGAGCGCGGCGTATTTTTCCGGCTCGCCGAGGGTTTTCACGAGCGCCTGCGCAAGGCGCACGTCCGTGATCGCCGCGATGGCGCAGCTCGTCGTGCCGAGCGCGTCGCCCAGGTCGTCTTTTGAAAAGGCGAGCGTCAGAAGCGGCTGCGCCGTGCCCGCGACGAAGCTCTTTGCGCGGCGCACGGTGTGCGGCGAGGCGTCCGCCGCCACGATGACCAGCCGCGCGCGGTTTGCGCGGCACATTGCGCCGACCTGCTCCTCACCGAGCACGAGGTTGCCGCCCTTGCGCGAAAGGCTGAGCAGGCCGAGGGTCTTATTGTGTTCCATTCGCCGCCTCCATTTCCTGCAGCAGGGCGTCATAGACGTCCTGCGGGATCTCCGTCTCGAACGCGCGGGAGAGCGCCCTGGTCTTGATGGCGCGCTTGAGGCAGTCGGTGTTCGGGCAGACGTAAGCGCCGCGGCCCGACGCCTTGCCTCTCAGGTCGAGCGAGACCGCGCCCTCCGGACTGCGCACCACGCGCAGCAGCTCGCGCTTCGGCTTCATCTCCCGGCAGCCGAGACATTGACGCATCGGTATTTTCTTCGGCACGGCAATCGCTTCCTTTCTTATTTTTCAGTAAATTGTGAACAGATTGCCTCCCGATGGAGCCTGCAGCAGGAACTACCGAATTCGTACAAACCTGTTCGTCTGTATCGTCCGCCGCTTACGCCACCTATTCACTATTCACTATTCACTATTCACTATTCACTGTTCACTGTTCTCTATAATATAATGCAGACGTTCTTATTCCTCCGCCGGAGCCTCTTCCGTCTCCTCGGCGGCCTCCGCCTGCGAGGCGGGCTTGATGTCGATCTTGCAGCCGGTCAGGCGGGCGGCAAGACGGGCGTTCTGGCCCTCCTTGCCGATGGCGAGCGAGAGCTGGTCGTCCGGCACGATGACGCGGCACGCCTTCATGCCGGGAAGCTGCGTGACGGAGACAACGTCCGCCGGGGACAGCGCCGAGGCGACGAACGTGCAGATGTCGTCCGACCAGACGACGATGTCCATCTTTTCGCCCTGCAGCTCCTCGACGACGGCGTTGACACGCGCGCCGCGGGCGCCGACGCAGGCGCCGACGGGGTCGATGTTCTCCTCGGCGGCGTAGACGGCGATCTTGGTGCGGGAGCCGGCCTCGCGGGCGATGGAGCGGATCTCCACCGCGCCGGAAGCGATCTCCGGCACCTCCAGCTCGAACAGGCGCTTGACGAGCGCCGGGTGGGTACGCGAAACAAGGACCTGCGGGCCGCGGTTGCTGCGGCGCACCTCGACGACGTAGACACGGATGAGGTCGCCCTCGGTGAAATGCTCGCCGCGCACCTGCTCGCCGACGGCGAGCAGCGCGTCGGTGCGGTCGTTGCCCTGCCCGATGCGGACGGTGATGTCGCCGGAATTGTCGATGCGCAGGACGGTGCCGGTGAGGATCTCGTGCTCCTTCGACGAGAAGCTCTCAAAGATCATGCCGCGCTCGGCCTCGCGGATGCCCTGGATGATGACCTGCTTGGCGGTCTGGGCGGCGATGCGTCCGAAGGCCTTGGTCTGGATCTCGACGTTGACGAGGTCGCCGAGCTGGGCGGTCTTGTCGATCTTGCGGGCGGCGTCGAGCACGATCTCGGTCGCGGGGGTGATGACCTCGTCGACGACCTCCTTCTGCGCGTACATGAACATTTTTTCCTCGGTCAGCTCGACATAGACATTGTCGGTATAGCCGTCCTTGTCCTTCTTATACGCGGCGACGAGCGCCTGCGTGATGCGTTCGACCATGTAATCGACCGGGATGCCGCGTTCCTTTTCCAGCTGACGCAGCGCCGCGAAAATCTCAGCGTTCATAATCGTGTACTCCTTATTGTCTTTTTGGGAAGCTCTTGCAGATCGCATAACGTAACACCTCTCAGAATTCGACGCGAAGCCGCACCAGCGCGACCTCGGATTTTTCAAAGGTAAGGCTGCTGTTTCCGACCGTGACGGTCACGTCGCCGTCATGGTAGCCGGTCAGCACGCCGGCAAATTCCTTGCAGCCGTTTTTCGGGCGGTAGAGCTTGACCAGCACCGCCGCGCCGAGAAAGCGCTCGAAGTCGGCCGGGCGCTTCAAAACGCGCTCCAGCCCCGCCGAGCAGACCTCGAAATGGTAGCTGTCCGGGATGGGGTCGTATTCGTCCAGCAGGGGGTCGACCGCGCGGGAGACGGCCTCGCAGTCGTCGATGTTGACGCCGCCGTCCTTGTCAAGATACAGCCGCAGGAACCATTCGCCGCCCTCGCGGACGTATTCGACGTCCCACAGCTCGCAGCCGTTCTGCCTGACCAGAGGCTCGGCAAGCTGCCATACCTGTTCCGTGATTTTCATAATACTACCGTCCTTTTGCTTTGCACTCTTGCAGGGCGGGGATATGTCCCCGCCGTGGAACCGCCGGCTTTGTACGGACCTGTTCGTTCGTGCCGTCTGCCGCTTCGCGGTCGGCTGAGTCTTGCCCCAGCCCTGCATTGGCATTTCTGCCGACACTCAACAAGAAAGAGAGGGGATATCCCCTCTCTTTAGTAAAGTTTACTATAGATTGTCTGTATTATACCACCGAAATTCCCGAATTGCAAGGGGTTTTCTGAAAAAATCCGGATTTTTCGGAAAACTTTCTTTGCTCAGCGCAGGACGGCGACAAAATCGCCGGCTTTTGCGCGGCCTTCGGTCAGGACGCGGGCGAAGATCCCCTCGCGCGGCATGACGCAGTCGCCCGCCGCCTTGCGGATGGCGCAGTCGCTGTGGCACTCCTTGCCGATCTGCGTGACCTCGCACAGGGCGGTGCCGAGCTTCAGGCGCGTGCCGACGGGCAGCTCGTGCAGCACGATGCCCTCGATGAGGACGTTTTCCGCGAACGCGCCGGAGCCGAGCGGGAAATCGACCTTTTCCTGCACCTTCTGCACGCTTTTGACCGCGAGCAGGCTCACCTGCCGGTGCCACGCGCCGGCGTGGGCGTCGCCCACGATGCCGTGACCGGGCCGGAGGACGATCTCGTCAACGGGGTGCTTCTGCTGCCCGCGCTGTTCGCTGATGCAGACGGCGCGGATGACGCCCGTCGGGGCGCCGCAATCGGCGGAGCCTTCGGAGCAGAGCATATCGACGCCGTGGCGCAGCGCGGGAGCGACAGACAGGTAGTTCTCGCGCGCGGCCTTCTCGCTGCCGGGCAGATTCACGAACAGGCTGCGCCCGCGGATGCCCGCGACCCCGCGCGAAAGGCAGCCGCGCGGCGTGATTTTCATGCTCTCGGCGCGCATCGCCTCGGGGATGCCGCGCGTCTCGCGCTCGATGAGCGGCAGCGTTGCCTCCGGCGTGACGTCGCGCGGGGAGAAGCCCGTGCCGCCCGTCGTTAAAATGAGCGCGAGGCGCAGCTCGTCGGCGCAGTGCAGCAGCGCCTGCTGGATCTTTTCCGTCTCGTCGGGCACGATGGCCGTATACAGTACGTCCCAGCCGTCCTTTTTCAGCAGCTCGCACAGGGCCGGGCCGCTGGTGTCCACGCGCTCGCCGCGCGAAGCCTTGTCGCTGACGGTGATCACGGCAGCCGTATTTTTCATTCTTCTTCCTCCCGCAAAAAATCTCCGTGGACGCCGCCCGTTTTGGAAAGCAGGCGCACGTCGGTGATGCAAATGTCCTTCTGGACGGCCTTGCACATATCGTAGACCGTCAGCGCCGCGGAGGAGGCCGCCGTCAGCGCCTCCATCTCCACGCCGGTGCGTCCGGCGCAAGAGACGCTCGCGCGGATCTCGACGCAGCAGCGTTCTTCGTTCAGCCACAGCTTCAGATCGACCCCGTCGATCAGCACGGGGTGGCACATCGGGATCAGCTCCGGCGTGCGCTTGGCGCCCATGACGCCCGCGATCTGCGCGACGGTCAGGACATCGCCCTTTTTCATGCCGCCGGTTTGGATCAGGCGCAGCGTCTCCGGGCTGACGCACACGCGTGCGCCCGCCACGGCGGTGCGGCGGGTGGGCGGCTTTTCGCCCACGTCGACCATTTTTGCCCGCCCTTCGGCGTTAAAATGCGTAAAATCCGCCATGCTCAGCCTCCGATCTGATACATTCCGCGTCCCGCCTGCGAGCGGTGCTCCGCGCTCAGTACGGCGTGGCAGGCGGGCTTGTGCGCGATGCAAAGGCGCATCTGCTGCGCCATCTCCTCCTGCGAAAGCCCCTTGAGCGCCCGCTCGTCGGGCGAATGCAGGCACGCCTTGAGCTTGCCGTCCGCCGTCAGGCGCAGGCGGCTGCACGAGGCGCAGAAGAGGGCGCTGACCGGGCGGATGAGACCCACGTCGCCCAGCGCGTCCGGCAGGCGGTAAAGCTGCGCGACGCCGGAGGCGCCGTTCGGCAGCAGCTCCGGCAGCGCCTGCAGCACTGCGTCGCAGGAGAGGTAAGCGTTTTCTCCGAAAATCTCGCTGTCCGGCATCGGCATCAGCTCGATGAAGCGGACGTCGACGGGATATTGCCTTGTCAGCGCCGCGAGATCGCCGATCTCGCAGTCGTTAAAGCCGCCGATCAGCACGGCGTTGAGCTTGACGCGCTCGAACCCGGCCTCCAGCGCAGCGTGCAGGCCGCGCAAAGCGTCCTCCAGCTTGCCGCCGCGCGTGATGCCGCGGTATTTTTCCGCGTCCAGCGTGTCGATGCTGAGGTTCACGCGGCGCACGCCCGCTTCGCGCAGCGGCCTTGCCAGCGCGTCAAGCAGCACGCCGTTCGTCGTGATGCAGACCTCCCGGATGCCCCCGACCGCGGCGGCGCGGCGGCAGAGGGAGAGGATGTTCTTTTTCAGCAGCGGTTCGCCGCCCGTGATGCGCAGCTTGGTGATGCCGACGGACGCGGCAGCACGCACGGCGGTGATCATCTCGTCCTCGGTCAGAAGCTCGTCCGGCTGCTTTTTGCAGATGCCGTCTGCCGGCATACAGTATTTACAGCGCAGGTTGCAGCGATCCGTGACCGACAGGCGCAGATAATTGATGTTTCTTCCGTAGCCGTCCAGCATATCAGTAACGTCCGAACGTGCAGTTGGGGAAGTGGCAGGGCTTGCAGAGCCTGCACAGGCCGCCGTCGCCCAGACGGATGAGCTCCTCCTTCGTCAGGCGGTCGCCCGCGAAGATCTGCGGCAGCAGAACGTCGAAGATCGTCGTCGGCAGGCTGATCGCCGCACCCGGCACGCCGAGGATGGGCGTATCGCCCAGATAGGCCACGAGGGTCATGTTGCCGGGCTGGGAGGGCACGCCGTGCGTGACGATGTCCGCGCCCAGCGCACGGATGGCGCTCGGCGTCAGGTCGTCCGGGTCGACGGACATCCCGCCCGTGAAAATGAGGAAGTCCGCGCCCGCGTCGAGATAGTTCCGCGCAGCGCCGGTGATCATGGCAAGGTCGTCGTCGCAGATCGTCACGCCGAGGATCTCGGCGGGATAGTGCTGCATTTTCGCGCGGACGACCGGCTCAAACTTGTCTTTGATCCGACCCGTGTAAATTTCCGAGCCGGTGATGATGACGCCGAGCTTTCTCGGCTTGTAGGGCCGCAGGTCGAGGAGCTTTTTGCCCCTGCACAGCGCCTCGGCACGCTCGATCTGCGCCTGCTGCGTCACGAGCGGCACGATGCGCATGGACGCAAGGCGGTCGCCCGCCTCGACGGGGAAATGATCGGGCAGGGTCGAGATCGTCAGGTCGCCGATGGCGTTGATCTGCCGCAGCAGCTCCGTGTCCACGCGCAGCATCCCGCGCTCGTCCGCCAAAAGCAGCACCTTGCCCTCGGACGGGTCGGTGTAGTGCGCCAGCTTGACGGGCGCCATCGCCGCCATGCGCAGCGCGGCGTCCTCCTCGTGGATCTCGCCGGCGTTGTCCTCCCAGATGAAGACCGTCCGCTTGCCGAGATCGAGCAGCTTCGGGATGTCCTCCTCCGTGATGACGTGACCGCGCTTGAACGCGGCGCCCTTGAAGCCGTCGCGCATGGCGGTGATGTCGTGGCAGAGGGTCATGCCGACGGCGTTTTCAACGTTGATCTTTTTCATGTCCAACAGTCCTTTCATCGCAAAGGCATCAGCGCCGATTCCGGCAGGCTGACGCGGATCGTCTCCGCGCGGAGCGTCTGCCAGAGCGCCTTGTCCAGCTCCCAGTAGATCGGCTCGACCGCGCCCTCGGGCAGCAGACGCACCGTCACGGAAAACGGGTTTTCCGTCTCGTCCGTCACGCGGCA
>CAMEMX010000036.1 GCA_945927915.1 uncultured Clostridia bacterium | reverse complement strand
AAAAGTTGAACAAAAGTTTTAGAAAACACGCTTGCGTTTCCCGAAGAAATAGGGTATGATAGCTACTATAACTGACGCAATTCGACAAGGCAGATCTTTCCATGAAAGCTTTCCCTGCTGCGTCGGATACTATACCGAAGGATCGGGGAGGGACGCGTATGGACGCACAGATGCAGCAAATCCTGGAGCTGTTTGCACAGCCGGCCTTTTTGGCCCGCGACGGCGTGGTGGTCTGGTGCAACGGTGCCGCGCGCGGCCTTCTCACCGAGGGTACGCCGGTCGCCGCCCTGCTTGAAAATGACACCGCTCTGTTCTCGCACTGGTCGCGCGAGGGCACCCTGCAGATCCCGCTGATCCTCGGCGGCGCAGAATACGATGCGGCTGTCCGCGCGACGGACGACGGGGAGCTCTTTGTAGCCTCGCACCCGACCCACGAGCTGAACATTACCGCCGCAGCAGTCGTCAGCGCGTCGGCCTCTCTGCGCAAGCCGCTGCACATGATGATCAGCGCCGCCGCCGCGATGTTTGAGCAGCTTGACGGCTCGCTGGAGCAGGCCGCCGTCCCCGCCTCGCAGCTCAACCGCTCGATCTACCAGCTCGTGCGCCTGTGCGGGCAGATGTCCGACGGCGGTCAGCTTCTTCTGCATCGCAAGGAGGCGCACCGTGCGCCGACAGAGCTTGTCTCGCTCCTGAATGATTTTGTTGCGCAGGCACAGCCGCTGATCGAATCGGCAGGCATCCGCCTCGTCTACACGCCGCCCGAGGCGCCGATCCGCGGCGACGTTGACCGCTCTCTGCTGGAGCGGGCGCTATATAACCTCATCTCCAACGCCATGAACTATACCCGCGCCGGCGGCACGATCACGCTCACGGCGAAGCGGCAGGACCGGCTGCTCCTGCTGAGCGTGAGCGACACCGGCGAGGGCATTGACCAGAGCGTGATGTCCACGCTGTTTGACCGCTTCTGCACCTCCGCGCCGGGCGACTCCCGCCGCGGGCTCGGTCTCGGTCTGCCGATGGTGCGCGAGATCGCCCGCCTGCACGGCGGCACGATGATGGTCGACGCAAACGCCGACGGCGGCACCAGCGTGACCTTCTCGGTCTCGCTGGACAAGATCCCGCTGGAGCTGCACAGCCGCTGCGTGCTGTACGACTACTGCGGCGACCTCAACCACGCCCTCGTCGAGCTGTCCGACGTCCTCGACGCGGAGATGTTCCATCCCGTCGACATCCCATAGAATACCTCCCTGCCGCCTTTCCGCGGCGGGGAGTTTTTTGTCCCGGAGGGCATATTTTCCCCCGCCGCGCCGTATATATTGGACGGGGGGATGACGATGGCAAACGAACAAAACCGCACGCAGCCGCACGAGCTGCGCCTTGACGACCGCTCCAGGCTGTCCGTCAGCGGCGTCAGCGAGATCGAGAGCTTCGACGATTCGACCGTCGTTCTGCATACGGCGCGCGGCGTGCTGGTCATCCGCGGCGGGGAGCTGCGCCTCAAGACGCTCTCGATCGACGGCGGACAGGTCGCCGTCAGCGGCACGATCGACGCGCTCTCCTATGAGGATGCGCCAAAAGCCGGCGGCTTCCTGCGCCGTCTGTTTCGCTGAATGGAGCAGCCACTCGGACTGCAGGGCAGTCAGTTTCTCCTGTCCGTCGCGCTGGGCGCGGCCTTTGGGCTGCACTATGACCTTCTGCGCGGCCTGCGCCGGAATCTGCGTGCCCTGACTCATGTGCTCGACCTGTGGTTTATTTTGACGTGCCTCGCGGCGAACCTGGTCTTCGCCCTGCTCGTCGGCAACGGCGAGTACCGCATTTTCATGCTCGTCGGGACGGCGCTCGGCCTGACCGTCTGGTTTTTGACGTTCAGCCGGCTTGTTACGCGGTTTTTTACCGCTTTCTGGCATATTTTGACCTTTCCCGCGCGGTGGCTGTGCAGGAAGTGCAAAATATTTCTCGAATTTTTACGAAAAAATATAAAAAATCTCTTTTCAAGAACAAAAAAATCGGTTACAATAAGAAGACAGAAAAAACGCGCTCTGCGAAAGAATCATTCTGGAGGCCTTGCCGATGCGCCTGTGCAAATCGTCACTCATTACCAAGTTCGTCATACTGGCGGTGATGCTGTACGCCATCATCACCATCGTCACGCTGCAGCCGAAGATCAGCGACCTCAAGCAGGAGCAGACCGCGCTGGAGGGTGACGTTGCCGCCATGCAGCAGTCCAATCTGGCGCTGCGTGAGGATATTGACGCCCTCGGGACGGACGCCTCCGTGTTGAAGATCGCCCGCGAGCGGCTGAATCTTGTCAGCGACGGTGAGATCATTTATATTGACAGCAGCAAATAAACGGAGGAACATACTGCATTTATGGAGTTTACAGTCGGTACATTACTGGAAGGCAAAGTCAAGAGCATCACTAAGTTCGGCGCATTCATCCTCCTGCCGGAGAACCGCACGGGCATGGTGCACATTTCCGAGGTCGCAAACACCTACGTCAGCGACATCCGCGCCCATCTGACCGAGGGAGACGTCGTCCGCGTCAAGATCATCGGCATCGACGAAAGCGGCAAGATCAGTCTCTCCATCAAGCGCGCCAAGGAGCCGGAGCGCCGTCCGCCGCGCCCGCGGCAGGATTTCCCCGCCCCGCAGGCAGCCAAAGCGCCGCTGACCTTTGAGGAAAAGCTCAAGCAGTTTATGTCCGATTCTGACAGCAAGATCTCCGGCTGCCGCCAGTACGAGCACAAGACGAAGTCCCGACGCCGTTAATGACCCGCGCCCCTCGCCGGAGGGGCGCTTTTTGCAAGGAGCGCCTTAAAATCATCTTCGGGAAAGGTCACACCATGAAGCACGTTTTAGTTACCGGAGGCAGCCGCGGCATCGGCGCCGCAGCCGTCCGCGCCTTCGTCCGCGCGGGCTATGCCGTCTCCTTCCTCTATGAAAAAAATCACGCCGCCGCGCAGGCTGTCAGCGCCGAAACGGGCGCACAGGCCGTCTGCTGCGACGTCGCCGACCCCGACGCGGTCGAGGCTGCGATCGCGCAGCTTCCGCCCGTGGATGTCCTCGTCAACAACGCCGGCATCTGCCACTACGGTCTGATCTCGCAGATCGGCGAGGAAGCATGGCAGCGGCTGTTCGCCGTCAATGTCGGCGGCATCTACCACTGCGTCAACGCCGTCCTGCCCGCCATGCTGCAAAAGCAGTCCGGCTGCATCTTAAATGTCGCTTCGATGTGGGGACAGGTCGGCGCGTCGTGCGAGGTCGCCTACTCCGCCACGAAGGGCGCCGTCATCGCCATGACAAAGGCGCTGGCGCAGGAGCTCGGCCCGTCCGGCATCCGCGTCAACTGCGTCTCGCCCGGCGTCATCCTGACGGATATGTGCGCAAGCGTCAGCGAAGAAACGCTCGCCTCTCTTGCCGAACAGACGCCGCTCGGCAAAAACGGCACGCCCGCTGCGGTCGCGGACGCCCTCGTCTATCTGGCGCAGGCGGAATTCGTCACCGGGCAGAATCTGCCGGTCAACGGCGGCTTTGTGCTCTGACGCAGGCGTAGCCACAAGATATAGGCGCGCGACAAATTTCGCAGGCGAAATTCTTCGATTTTTTGCGTTCAAACGCGCTTGTCCGCGCCGCAGGACTATGCTATAATAGAAATAATCGCTTTTGACGCGCATATCGCCCTGCGGCGGTATGCGCGAGCCCGTCATACAGGAGAGATAGATATGCAGAGCGTCACGCTGACAACTGAAGAGACCCGAAAGCTGCTGTCATGCAGTTGTCCGGACGCCGTGGCGCTCTACCTCTACCGCAAGGCGCAGCAGCCGCTTGAGACCGCGCTCGACGCCCTGCACTTTACCGTGCCGCAGATGGTCGCCGCGACGGACTGCCTGCGCCAGCTCGGTCTGTGGGAAACCGCGTCGCGTCCTCCCCTCCAGCCTGAAAAGCCCGTCTATACGGACGCCGACCTGCGCGAGGCGATGAAGGACAACAAGGCGGCCTTCTCCAAGCTCGTCGGAGAAGCGCAGCGCCGCCTGGGCCGGACGCTCTCGACGGAGGAGCTGAAAACGCTGCTGTCCTTCACCGACTATCTGCGCCTGCCGCCGGAGGTCGTCGGCATACTGCTCACCTACTGCATCGAGCGCAACCGCCGCAAGGGCATCCGCCTGCCATCGATCCGCACGATCGAGAAGGAAGCCTACCACTGGGCGGACGAGGGCATTGACACGCTGGAGGCCGCCTGCTTCCATGTGGAAGCGCAGCGCCGCCTCTTTACCCGGATGCAGCAGCTTCGCCTGCTGCTCGGGCTGGACTCCCGCCGCCTGACGTCGGACGAGGAGCGCTATCTTTCAACATGGATCTCGATGGGCTTCCCCGACGAATCCATCAACCTCGCCTATGAACGCACCTGCAACCAGACCGGCGCGTTCAAATGGGCATACATGAATTCAATTCTCAAAAGCTGGCACGAAAAGCAGCTCCACACGCCGCAGGAGATCGCCGAGGGCGACACCGCCCCCGCCGCCAAACGGCACGGCGGCTACCAGCAGCACGGCGACAAGCTCTCGCCGCTGGCGCGCAAGGCTGTGCAGAGCGCGCTGGCCGAAGACGAGGAGGGATAGGCCATGGCATACAGTGAGGAAGTCCTGCGCCGCGCACGCAAGCGGCTGGAGCAGGCGCGGCTCGAACGCGAACGCGAAAACGAGGCGCGGCGCGAGGAAGCCTACGCGCGTTACCCGCGTCTGGCGGAGATCGACCGCGAGCTGCGCCGCACGATGACACAGCTCATGGCGACCGCCCTGCGCACGGGCGAAGACCCCGCCGAGGCCGTCGCCCGCATCCGCGACAAGAATCTTGCCCTGCAGCAGGAACGTGACTGGATCGTCGAAGCAGGAGAGCTGGGCGAGGACTGGCTGCGCGAGCGCCCGATCTGCGAAAAGTGCGGCGGCAGCGGCTATGTCGGCGCAAAAATGTGCTCCTGCCTGCGCGAGCTTTGCGCGCAGGAGCAGAAGCTCGCCCTGACGAGCCTGCTCGGTTCGGGCACGGAGCGCTTCGACACCTTCCGGCTGGACGTCTATCCCGACACATTCTCGCAGGAGCTGGGCACGTCGCCGCGCCGCCTGATGCAGTCGAATCTGCGCCTGTGCCGCAAATACGCCCATAACTTCACGCCCGCCTCCGGCAGCCTGCTCTTCTCCGGCGCGACCGGACTGGGCAAGACCTTCCTGTCGGCGTGCATCGCCCGCGAGGTCACCGACCGCGGCTACAGCGTTGTCTACGACACCGCCATCCGCCTGTTCGCGGACTTCGAGGCCGAGAAATTCGGCGCCCGCGACGAGGATACTCAGGGCCGCACGCAGAAATACCTGGAGTGCGACCTGCTCATCATCGACGATCTCGGAACGGAAATGACCACCCAGTTCACCGTCTCCGCGCTCTATACCGTCGTCAACACCCGCATGATGGAAAACCGCGCCACGATCATCTCGACCAACCTCTCCGACAGCGAGTTTGAGCGGCGCTACAATCCGCAGATCGCCTCCCGCGTGATCGGCACCTACCGGCTGATCCAGTTCGCTGGCGAGGACATCCGCAGACAATAGGAGGAGCTATGAAGGTTTTGCTGCTGAACGGCAGCCCGCACGAGCGCGGCTGCACCGATACCGCCCTGCGCGAAGTCGCGCAGGCGCTGGAAACCCACGGAATCGAGACCGAAATGTTCCATGTCGGCGTCAAGCCCGTCGCGGGCTGCATCGCCTGCGCCAAATGCCGCGACACCGGCGTTTGCATCTTCGACGACGGCGTGAACGCCCTCGCCGCCCGTCTGGACGAATTCGACGCTCTCGTCGTCGGCTCGCCGGTCTACTATGCCGGGCCGAGCGGCCAGATCACGGCCTTCCTCGACCGGCTGTTCTACAGCGCGTCGAAAAAGCTCCGCGGCAAGCCCGCGGCGGCTGTCGTCTCCTGCCGCCGCGGCGGCGCAACGGCCGCGTTCGACCGGCTGAACAAGTATTTTTCCATCAACTCCATGCCCATCGTGACCTCGCAATACTGGAATCAGGTCCACGGCAACACGCCGGACGAGGTCCTGCGCGACGCAGAGGGGCTGCAGACCATGCGCACCCTTGCGGAGAATATGGCGTGGCTGCTGCGCTGCATCGAGGCGGGGAAGGCCGCCGGTGTGCCCGCGCCGCAGTATGAAGCGCCCGTCAAGACGAACTTCATCCGCGCCGAGGGCGTGCGCTAAGGAGGGACGGCATGAAAATTCAGGAGTCTGCGGAAAATTACCTGGAGACGATCTTGATCCTGTCCCACCGCGCAGGCACCGTCCGCTCCGTCGACATCGCAAACGAGCTGGATTTTTCCAAGCCGAGCGTCAGCATCGCCATGCGGAATCTGCGCGAAAACGGCTATATCCAGGTGGATGCCGGCGGCCTGATCACCCTCCTGCCCAAGGGGCTGGAGATCGCGGAGCGGATCTATGAGCGCCACACGTTTTTGACCGAGTGGCTCATCTCGCTGGGGGTTTCCCCCGCCGTCGCCGCCGAGGACGCCTGCCGCATCGAGCACGTTATCAGCGCAGAGAGCTTCGCCGCGATCAAGGCCGGCACAAAGAAAGACCGATAAGCGCAAAACGCCCCGGATGCTGCCATCCGGGGCGTTCGTTTCGTCAATGGTTATCAATATGGCGCTGGATGCGGTCGATGATCATTTCCAGCGCGACAAGATTCTTGCCGCCCTCGAGCACGACGAGGTCGGCGTTTTTCTTGCTCGGCTCGACGAATTGCTCGTGCATGGGCTTGACCGTGCCGAGATACTGCGTCAGGACGGATTCCAGACTTCTGCCGCGCTTGGCGACGTCCCGCTTGATGCGGCGGATGAGGCGGACGTCGGCGTCGGTGTCGACGAAGATCTTGATGTCCATCTGCGAGCAGAGCGCCTTGTTTTCAAAAATCAGGATGCCCTCGACCAGGATGACCTTCCGCGGCACGATACGGGTCGTTTCCTTGCAGCGCGAATAGGTCGTATAGTCATAATTCGGGCACTCGATGGGCCGGCCCGCCTTGAGCTGCTTGAGATGCTCGATCATCATCTCCGTGTCGAATGCGTCGGGGTGGTCATAGTTGACCTTGCGGCGTTCCTCGATGGGCAGCTCGTCATAAGGCCGGTAATAATTATCATGGCTGAGGACGGTCACATCGTCCTGAAAGCGGGCGATGAGGTTTTTCATCAGCGTGGTCTTGCCGCTGCCGCTGCCGCCCGCGATGCCGATGACAATAATATTTGACATTGCATTTCCTCCGTGTTTCTCTCTCTCGGATAGCAGGTAAACACGGAGAAAATTGCCGGAGCAGACGGGGGTCGGTCTGCCTCAGCCTGTTTCATCCGTGTTTACGCAGGATTGTCCTATCCCCCGCAAGCGGGGGATAGGACAATGGTGGTTGGTTTAGCGCTGGCCCTTGTCGTAGGGGATGCCTTCGGCCTTCGGCGCTCTGGACTTCTTGGACGTCAGCACGAGCAGGATCATCGTGACAACGTACGGGATCATCGGCCAGAGGTAGGTCGAAACGCCCTGCAAATTCTCAAACTTGGGCAGGAAGGGGATGGACGCGGCGTAGTTGCCGATGACGCGGAAGAAGGAGAAGAACACAGCCGCGCCGAGGATCGACCACGGTTTCCAGTTACCGAAGATCATAACTGCGAGGGCGAGGAAGCCGTAGCCCGCTACGTCGGACTGGAAGCCGCCGACGGCGAAGACGAAGGACATACCGCCGACACCCGCGAGGAAGCCGGAGATCATAACGCCGGCATAGCGCATCCGGTAGACGTTGATGCCGACGGAGTCGGCTGCCTGCGGATGCTCGCCACAGGCGCGCAGGCGCAGGCCGAAACGCGTCTTGTACAGCAGAACGACCGCAATGGCGAAGAGGATGATCGCAAGGAAGGTCGTCAGGTACAGGCTCGTGAAGATGAAACGCTGGAAGAAGCCGTCGTTCGGGGTGACACCGACGGTCTCCTGCGTGATGCGGACCCACTTCGGCAGGGTCATGGTCGTCTGGCCCTGGCCGAGGATGGCCCAGGTCAGGACGATGGAGAACGCAGGTGCGAACATATTCAGCGCGGTACCGCCGATGGTCTGATCCGCCTTGAGGTTGATGGCGGAGAAAGCCAGCAGCAGCGAGAAGAGAATGCCCGCGACGCCGGCGACGGCCAGCGCGATCAGAACGGCGACCTGGCCGTGCATCGCGCCGCTCTGCACCGACGGATCGAGCCAGCGCAGGACGTGGCAGCCGAGCAGGGCGCCGACGATCATGATGCCCTCGAGCGCGAGGTTGATGATACCGGAACGCTCGGAGAACATACCGCCCAGTGCGACAAGGAGAAGCGGTACGGCGAAGAGGATGGTTGCGCTTAAAACGTCAGCCAAAATGTTCATTTGCTCTCCTCCTTTCCGGTCGCGTTGACCGTAGAGGGCTTGGGCTCTGCGTTGACGTTGGACTTGTCGGTCTTGAAGAACTTGCCGATGATGCTCTTCGTCAGCAGGGCGAAAGCTGCAAGATAGATGATGACGGAGATGATGATGTCGATATTCTCCGTTGCGAAGTGCGGCTGCATCGATTCGCCGCCGATCTGGATATAGGAGATAAACAGGGCGGAGAAGATGATGCCGATCGGGTTGGAGTTTGCAAGCAGGGCGACGGGGATGCCGTTAAAGCCGTTTGCCTGCAAGACCTTGAGGATGTTGTAGTCCGCCTCGCCGGAGAGGTAGTACAGGGCGCCGCCGAAGCCGGCCAGCGCACCGGCGATGACCATCGACAGCACGATGTTGCGCTTGGCGTTGATGCCGGCGTAACGGGCGCTCTCGCGGTTGTTGCCGCAGGCCTTGAGCTCATAGCCGAAGGTGGTGCGGTTGAGGATGATGTAAACGACGACGGCCAGCACGATTGCCAGCAGGATGCTGATGTTGATGTAGGGCGAGTCAAAGAGCTTGTCCAGCCCGCCCTTGGGGATGATGGCGTCCGGGTTGGCGTACTTCAGGCTCGCGGTGCGGTCCTTGACCGGGGAGTTGACCCAGTACGGCGGGAGCATTTTCGGGATGTTCATCAGGGAGAGGTTGACGATGAACAGGCCGATCCAGTTGAACATGATCGAGGTGATGACCTCGTTGACGTTAAACAGGGACTTGAACAGGCCGGGGAACATACCCCAGAAGGCGCCGGCCAGCATCGCGGCGATGAGGCACACCGGCCACGGAAGCTGGAAGCAGATGGCGCAGATCAGCGCGGCAAAGGCGCCCATGAGGTACTGGCCGGGTGCGCCGATGTTGAACAGGCCGGTCTTGAACGCAAAGCCGATGGCAAGGCCGGTCATGACCAGCGGAGCCGCCTGATAGAGCACCTTCGCAAATTTTGCCGACGAGGAGACGCCCGCCGTCAGCATGGAGAGGAAGCAGCCCCACGCCTGATCGGGGTTGACGAGGAAGAGGACGACCATGCCGAGCAGCAGGCCGATCAGGATCGCAATCACAGAGGATAAGACGCCGATGATTGATTTTTTCATGCTTCGACCCTCCTGCTGTATTTTTCCTGACGCTTTGCGCCGGCCATATAAAGGCCAAGCTCTTCAACCGAGACGGTCTTCGGATCAAATTCGCCGACGATCTCGCCCTCGTACATGACGAGGATGCGGTCGGAGAGGTTCATGACCTCGTCCAGCTCCAGCGAGACGAGCAGAACGGCCTTGTTCTGGTCGCGCTGCGCGACGATCTGCTTGTGGATATACTCGATGGCGCCGACGTCGAGGCCGCGGGTGGGCTGTACGGCGACGAGCAGCTCGGGCCCCTTGTCGATCTCGCGGGCAACGATGGCCTTCTGCTGGTTGCCGCCGGACATGGAGCGTGCGGTCGTGATCGGGCCCTGACCGGAACGGATGTCATACTCGCCGATCAGCCGCTCGGCATATTCGCGGACAGCGCCGAATTTGATGAAGCCGTTCTTCTGGAATTCGGGCTGCCAGTAGCGCTGGAGCACGAGGTTTTCTTCGAGCGTGTAGTCCAGCACGAGGCCGTGCTTGTGGCGGTCTTCGGGGATGTGGCTCATGCCGTCCTTGGAGCGCTGGCGGATGGGGGCCTTGGTGATGTTGTGGCCGCAGAGGGTGATCTTGCCGCCGGACAGGGAATCCAGGCCGGTCAGCGCATGGACGAACTGGGTCTGGCCGTTGCCCTCGATGCCGGCCAGGCAGACGATCTCGCCGCGGCGGACGTTGAACGAGACGTCGGTGACGGCGTTATTCTTATGGATCTTGGAAGGAACGGTGACGTTTTCGACCTCAAGGACGACCTCGCCGGGCTCGCGGTCTTCCTTGTCGACCTTAAAGTTGACGTTTCTGCCGACCATCAGGCGGGACATTTCCTCCACGCTGGTGGTGGCGACGTCGACGGTGCCCATATATTTGCCCTTGCGCAGGACGGTGCAGCGGTCGGCAACGGCCTTGATCTCGGCGAGCTTGTGCGTGATGAAGAGGATGCTCTTGCCCTCGGCCTTGAAGCCGCGCATGATGTCCATCAGCTCGTCGATCTCCTGCGGGGTCAGGACGGCCGTCGGCTCGTCAAAGATCAGGATGTCGTTGTCGCGGTAGAGCATCTTCAGGATCTCGGTGCGCTGCTGCATACCGACGGAAATATCCTCGATCATGGCGTCCGGGTCAACCTGCAGGCCGTATTTCTGGGACAGCGCGACGACCTTTTCGCGGGCATCCTTCTTCTTGAGGAAGCCGGCGGTATTCGGCTCAACGCCGAGGATGATGTTGTCGAGGACGGAGAAGCACTCGACAAGCTTAAAGTGCTGGTGCACCATGCCGATGTTGAGCGCATTCGCGTCGTTCGGGTTGTTGATCTTGACGACCTCACCGTTCTTCTTGATGCAGCCCTTTTCCGGCTGGTACAGGCCAAACAGGACGCTCATCAGCGTGGACTTGCCGGCGCCGTTCTCACCAAGCAAGGCATGGATCTCACCTTTTTTCAGCTGCAAGGTAATATCGTCGTTTGCCTTGATTCCGGGGAATTCCTTGGTGATGTTCAGCATTTCAATGACATACTCCGGCTCGGTGGCGTTTGCCTTGATTTCTTCAGCCAAATTCATCACTCCTTCAGTTCGAACTGTCT
>CAMEMX010000035.1 GCA_945927915.1 uncultured Clostridia bacterium | reverse complement strand
GCATCATCGGCGGCTCGGACGGCAAGCTCCTGCCGCAGGGCAGCGCCACGAGAGCACAGGTCGCAACCATCCTGATGCGCTTTATCGAGAATATCGCAAACAAGTAAGAAAAAACGTCCGGCGGGCCGGTGCGATCGCACCGGCCCGCCGATCTTTATCAACAATAGCGGAGAGAGCCTTATTTCACCGCGTTTTTGAGGATGCGCTTGACCGTGCGGACGCAGGCCTCCATGTCCTCGATGGGGACGTACTCGAAGCGGCCGTGATAGTTTTCGCCGCCGGTGAACAGGTTCGGGCAGGGAAGACCTTCATACGACAGCCGTGCGCCGTCCGTGCCGCCGCGGACGGGGACAATGCTCGGCGTGACGCCCGCGTCGAGCATCGCCTGCTTGGCAGCCTCGACGATGTGCATGACCGGCTCGATCTTCCCGCGCATATTGTAGTAGCTGTCGCGGAGGCGAACCTCAACGGTCTTTTCACTGTATTTCTTGTTCAAAAATGCCGCGATCTCGGTAAACTGCGCCTTTTTGCGCTCGAATTTTTCGCGGTCGTGGTCACGGATGATGTAGTCCAGACGGCTCTCCTCGACCTCGCCGTGCATTTCGCACAGGTGGCAGAAGCCCTCGTAGCCCTCCGTGTGCTCCGGGCGCTCGGCGGTGGGGAGCATGGCGTGGAACTCCATGGCGATCGACTGCGAGTTGACCATGATGTTTTTCGCATAGCCGGGATGGACGTTGCGCCCATGCACGGTGACGACGGCGGAGGCGGCGTTGAAATTCTCGTATTCCAGCTCGCCCAGCGTACCGCCGTCGACGGTGTAGGCGTAGTCCGCGCCGAAACCCTTGACGTTGAAGCGGTCGGCGCCTCTGCCGATCTCCTCGTCGGGCGTGAAGCCGATGCGGATGGACGCGTGCGGCGTGTTTTCCTGCATCAGTTCTTCCACGGCGGTCAGGATTGCGGCAATACCGGCTTTGTCATCCGCGCCGAGCAGGGTCGTGCCGTCCGTGACGATCAGGTGCTTGCCGACGCTGTTTTTCAGCCGGGGGAAATCCGCCGCGCGCATGACGACGCCCTTTTCCCCGTTCAGAACGATGTCGCCGCCCCGGTATTCGACGATACGCGGCTTGATGTCCTTACCGGAGCAGTCGGGCGAGGTGTCCATGTGCGCGATCAGGCCGATGACGGGCGCGCCCAGCGTGCCCGCGACCGAGCCGTAGACGTAGCCGTCTGCGTCCATGTGCGCGTCCTGAATGCCCATCGCCTGCATTTCTGCGACCAGTGCCGCGCCGAGAATGCGCTGC
This sequence comes from uncultured Clostridia bacterium, assembly GCA_945927915.1. Taxonomy (GTDB): domain Bacteria; phylum Bacillota; class Clostridia; order Oscillospirales; family Oscillospiraceae; genus JAZOXB01. The sequence goes on along the minus strand of CAMEMX010000035.1, from coordinate 10,164 downwards.
TTATCGGTCGAGGGGCAGGTCTCGGAGCTTTCGTCCGACTGGGTGTCGAAGGAAACATACTTGAGTAAGCGTTCGGAAACTGTCATAAAAATACCTCCAAAATTCATTTCAGCGCAGCGGCGCTTCCCAGGCGACCGTTTCCGGCCAACCGGTCGTGTCAAAGCAATCGCGGATGCAGTCGCTGTAATATTGCAGCTTAGCGATACGACCCGGCGCATCCCGGAACAGCATGCCGCTGTTCTCGACCGCGTTCTCAAAGATCCGCGCGCGATCCTCCGTCGCGTTGATCATGGCATAATCATCGACAAAATAGGAATACCATTCCGGCTGGATGTCGCCGCGCAGCGAGCCGTAGTCCTCGGAGTAGGAAAAGTCTTCGGGATTGAGCGCGAGCCAGCGCTCCTCGGAAAACAGCGCGTCGTCGCGGTACATCGCGTCCCATGAAAGGCGCCTGTCGATGGCGTGGGAGAGCTCGTGCCAGACGGAATTTGTGTTGATCGAATAGATGTCAAGGACGATGCGGCATACGCTGCCGGTCGCGTCAGTAAACGCGGCGTAGCCGATATCACCGCCGAAGCCGTTCGTCGCGGTCAGCCCGCCGACGAGTTGGAACTGCACGCGGTCGATGTGACCGTAGATGAGCTGGCGGAAGAAGCCCTCCGGGAAGACGGACAGCGCATTTTCCAGAATATCCAGCCCTGCGGAGACGGCCTCATAGTCGGAGACCTGATAGCAGCTAAAGTACGGGTACTCCGTCTCGCACTGGTCGGCGATGCGGATCTCGACGCCGAAGCGGTCGGACAGCGCCTGCGCCCGTGCATAGAGCGAAGCGTCTGCGCTCGTGCCGCCGGGGACGGCGCGTAGGTCGGCAAGGGACTGCGTTTCAAGATCTGCGCCGTCCGTGTTCGCGCCGATGTCCCAGAACAGCAGACGATTGCCGCCTTCGCCGTCATTTACCAGCAGCAGATAGCCGCCGAGCGCCTCCTGCCAGATGAGGTTCTGCACATACTGCCCCGGCAGGGCGCACGACGAGAGAAAAGCGCCTTTGGGATCGTAGAGCGACAGCGTCCCGTCAAGGCCGGTGAACAGGAGGTGACCCGACGGGTCGAGCAGGGAAAAGGAGCCGTCCTGCACGGTGACGACGCGGGCGTCTGCCTCCGTGCCGAAGACAAAGGTATCATTCTCCCCGCTGAAGCTGCCGAGCCACATCCCGCCGCTGCGGCAGATTTGGAAGAAATCGCCGGAAAACGGCGGCTCGATCTGCGCGCCGCTTGCAAGGTCAAGGCAGAAAGCGGTGCATTTCTGCGTCGTGCGGTCAACGCCGGTGAAGCAGACATCGGTTTGCGTGATGCTGCATACGGTCAGGTCGGCAAGATCCAGGAAGAAAAGCTCCTCTCCCGTCGAGAGGGAGACGGCGCGGATGCCGCCGAGATAGCTGCACTTATATAGCGTGTCAAGGTCGGCGCCGAGGAGCCATTGACCTGCGTCCGGCGCAAGCTCATACCGGGCGACCTCGCGCAGGAGCGAATCGAGCACGACGACCGTGCCGGAGAGACTATCACATAAGGCGACGTGTTCCCCCAGAAGCTGCGCTGCAACGCCTTCGGTAAGGGCTGCTGTGTGGCTTTGCAGGACTTCGCCGTTTGCCGCGCTCAGGAGTGTGAGTGTCAGCTCGCTGTTGCCGTCGCTGATGTAGCGGCTGGCTGTCATCAAAAGCTCGCCTGCGAAGGCGCGCAGCGTCGGATACTGCTGTGCCTCGATCTGCGCATTCGGAATGTACCAAAGTGCGCCGGTGTCGTCAAAGGCCTCGCGCGCATCGAGAAGCGAATCTTCTCTGACCGGCTCGGTCGTGGGTTCAGCGGCGGTAGATGTTTCCTCCGTTGTGGTGCTTGCAGCGCCCGTCGTGCCGGCTTCGCCCGAAGTGCCGCAGCCGCTCAGCAGCAGGCACAGCGCAAGAAGAAGCAAAAGCGTTCGTTTCATGTCCATACCTCCGGATAGTGAGAGAGCCGCCCTTCGCGGCGGCTCTCGGCAAAATAGCGATCACTTCGCGGCGCTGCACAGCTCCGCGGTGTCCTGCGCGATCATGAGCTCTTCGTTGGTGGGGATGACCCAGACCTTGACGCGGGAATCGTCGGCGGAGATCAGAGCCTCCTCGCCGCGGACCTTGTTCTTTTCGGGGTCGAGCTTGACGCCGAGGAATTCCAGACCCTCGCAGATGGCGGCACGGTTGGTGCAGCCGTTTTCACCGACGCCTGCGGTGAAGACGAGGCAGTCCAGCCCGCCGAGGGCGGCGGCGTAAGCGCCGATATACTTGCGGACCTCGTAGCAGAACTTGTCCAGCGCGAGCTGGCAGGCTTCGTCGCCGTTCTTCGCGCCGGCCTCCAGATCGCGGAAGTCGGAGGAGACGCCGTTGGACAGCGCCAGAACGCCGGACTTCTTGTTGAGCATGGTCAGGCACTCGTCGGCGGTCATGTTGTAGTTGTTCATGATATACTGCGCGACGCAGGCGTCAATGTCGCCGGAGCGGGTGCCCATGGGCACGCCGGCGAGCGGGGACAGGCCCATCGAGGTGTCCTGGCATTTGCCGTCGGCGACGGCGGAGAGGGAAGAACCGTTGCCGAGGTGGCAGACGATGACCTTCAGCTCGCTTGCAGGCTTGCCCATCAGCTCGATGGCGCGCTTGGAGACGAAGCGGTGAGACGTGCCGTGGAAGCCGTAGCGGCGGAGGTGATCCTTCTCATAATACTCCGTGGGGATGGCATAGCGGTAGGCCTTCGGGGGCATGGTCATGTGGAACGCGGTATCAAAGACCGCGACCTGCGGCTTGCCGGGCATGGCCTTTTCGCAGGCTTCGATGCCCATGAGGTTGGCGGGGTTGTGCAGCGGGCCGAGGGGGATGCAGTCGCGGATGGCCTGCTTGCAGGCTTCGTCGATGATGCAGGAAGCGACAAACTTGTCGCCGCCGTGCAGGACGCGGTGACCGACGGCGTCGATCTCGTCGATGGACTTGAGCACGCCGTTTTCGGGATCGACGAGGATGGACAGAACGGCCTCGATTGCCTCGGAATGGGTGGGCATGGGGATGTCGCGCTCGACCTTGATGCCCTTGGCGGGGACCTTGTGGGTCAGTCTGCCGTCAATGTAAATGCGCTCGCAAAGACCCTTGGCAAAGACTTCGCCCGTCTCCGGGTTCATGAGCTGGTACTTCAGCGACGAGCTGCCTGCGTTGATAACGAGAATGTTCATGGTTGCGTCAACTCCTGTATGATTTCTTGTTTCTTTTTTTGGCGTTTCGTGATAGTATTAACACATACCCTGTTATTCTATAATAGATTTCCCCGTGTGGCAAGAGCTTTTTTGGAAATTGAGGGATTTTTATGAAAACAGTCGGCGTCATCTGCGAATATAACCCCTTTCACAACGGTCACGCAAAGCAGCTTCGCGCCATCGACGGCGTGAAGGTCTGCCTGATGAGCGGCAATTTCGTCCAGCGCGGTGAACCTGCCCTGCTCGGTAAGGCCGTCCGCGCACAGGCGGCGGTGCTGGGCGGCGCGGATCTTGTGCTGGAGCTGCCGCTGACGTATGCCGTCGCCTCTGCCGAGGGCTTCGCGCAGGGCGGCGTCGACGTACTCACGCGCATGGGCTGCATCGACGCGCTGTGCTTCGGCAGCGAGAGCGGAGAGCTGGATGATATTATGTCAACCGCAGAGCTTCTGCTGACGGAGCGCTTTCAGACGGCGCTGCGCAGCGAGCTGGCAAGCGGCGTGTCCTTCCCGCGCGCAAGGCAGAACGCCGTGGAGGCGCTCGACGGACGCGGCAGCGTTTTGGAGCAGCCGAACGACATCCTCGCCGTCGAATACTGCAAGGCGATTTTGCGGCTGCAAAGCCCGCTCCGCCCGATGACCGTGCGCCGTGAGGGCAGCTACCATGAAAGCCTGGAAAGGGAGAATCCCTCGGCAAGCATGCTGCGGACGATGGAGCGCTGGCACGGCTATGTGCCGCAGGCGGCGCTGGAGGCTTATGCCGGTGCGCCGCGCCATACCGTACAGGCCGGGGAACGGGCGTGGCTGGCGCTGCTGCGGGCGATGCCGGAGGCGGCGTTTGAGGCGCTGCCCTACGGCTCGGAGGGGCTTTGGCGCAAGTTGATGCACGCGTGTCGCGCGGAGGCGACGCTGGACGCCGTGATCGAGGCGGCAAAGTCCAAGCGCTATACGCACACGCGCCTGAAGCGCCTACTGCTGTGTGCGCTGCTCGGCCTTTCCGCGCAGACGATGGAGCGTCCGGCGCCGTATGTGCGCGTTCTGGCGCTGAACGAACGCGGCGCGGCGGTCGTGCGTGAGGCGAGAAAACGCGGCAGCATTCCGGTGCTCAACGCGGGACAGAGCGCGCCGGACGCGGACTACGCGGAGCTGGAGCGCCGTGCCGACGCGCTCTACGGCCTGTTTTGTGAGGACGCGCCGGAAAAGCCCGTGCCGGATTCGCGCGTTTTCGTGCGAAAAACAGATGCTTGCGAACCGCTGCACGATACGCTATAATAGAAGAAAAGACGCAATGGAAAAGAGGGCTTGCGATGGAGAACCCGCCCTTACAGGGCAAACGGCTGTTCCTGCTCGACATGGACGGCACGATCTACCTCGACGACTGCCTGTTTGACGGCACGGTCGATTTTCTGGACTATGTGCGCCAAATCGGCGGGAAATACCTGTTTTTGACCAACAATTCCTCCCGCAGCGTGGAGGCTTACATCGAAAAGCTGGCGCGGCTGGGCATCGCCTCGGAGAAGGACGATTTTCTGACCTCGGTCGACGCGCTGGTGATCTATCTGGCGCAGCACGGCTACCGGGACAAACTGCTTTACGCCTTCGGCACGGCCTCGTTCCGCGCGCAGCTTTCGGCTGCGGGCTTTACCGTTACAGACCGCCGCTCGGACGACGTGCAGGCGCTCGTGTGCGGCTTCGACACGGAGCTGACGTTCCAAAAGCTGGAGGATGCGTGCATTTTGCTGGGCCGCGGCGTAGATTTTATCGCCGCCAACCCCGACTGGGTCTGCCCGACGTGGTACGGCTATGTGCCGGACTGCGGCTCGGTGTGCGAGATGCTCTTCCGCGCGACCGGACGCCGCCCGGTCTTTATCGGCAAACCGCAGCCGGAGATGGCGCTGCTTGCCATGGAGCGCTACGGCTTTTCCGCGGCAGAGACGCTGCTCATCGGCGACCGCGTCTATACCGACATCGCCTGCGCCGTCCATGCGGGCGTCGACGCCGCCCTCGTCCTCTCCGGCGAGAGCACGCTCGAGGACGTCCGGCGGAATGCGGAAAAACCCACGCATATTTTTGAGAACATCCGTGCGGTACTGACCGCGCTGCAGGAAGGGGAGTGCATCCATGAAGCTAAACTATAAGCGGACGATCTTTGTCGGCTTCGCATTTTTCCTGATCTGCGCCTTTTGGCAGGCGTATGACAACACGATCCCGCTCATTCTGACGAACAAGTTCGGCCTGTCGCAGACCGCCTCCGGCGGCGTGATGGCGCTGGATAACGTGCTGGCGCTGTTCCTTCTGCCGCTGTTCGGCGCGATCTCCGACCGCTGCCACAGCCGTCTTGGCCGGCGCACGCCGTTTATCCTGATCGGCACGCTCGCCGCCGCCGTGATCTTTGTCGGCCTGTCGTTTGCCGACGCCGCGCAGCTCAAAAACCTCACTGCGGTCTCGCAGATCGACGAGCCTGCCGCGATGCAGACGCTTTACGCGCAGGAAGCAGACGCCGCCCTCAAGACGCCCGACGGCACGGACTACCGCCTGAGCGACCTGTTTTCCGAGGAGGAATTCTGCGCAATTCCGTCGCAGCTCACCGTCACGGACGGCGAGGTCAGAACGCCGGACGGCGCTGCCTATGCCCTCTCCGACCGCTTTACCGAAGCCGAGCGCGCGGACATCGCCAAGCACGCAGACGGCAAGGCCTTCACGAACCCGCACTACACGGACTATGTCGTGCCCGCGCGGCAGGCCTACGCCTGGAATCAGACGGCGGAGCATCCGACGGCGCTGATCGTCTTTATCGCGCTGCTTCTGATGGTGCTACTCTCGATGGCGATCTTCCGCTCGCCCGCCGTTGCGCTGATGCCGGACGTGACGCCGAAGCCGCTGCGCTCCAAGGCGAACGCCGTCATCAATCTGATGGGCAGCGCGGGCGGCATATTGGTGCTCGGCCTCGGCATGGTGTTCGCCACCGGCGCGGTCAAAAATTCGATGATGTCCTACACGGTGTATTTCTCCGTCATTGCGCTCGTGATGCTCGCGGCGCTGGCGCTGTTTGCCTGGCAGGTGCGCGAGCCGAAGCTCGTAAAGCGGATGCATGAGGAGAGCAGACGCTACGGCATCGAAACGGAACAGGAGCAGGAGACGGACGGCAAGTTCGGCAAGGGTGAAAAACGCTCGCTGTTCTTCCTGCTGGCCTCCATCATCCTGTGGTTCATGGGCTATAACGCCGTGACCTCCAAATACTCCGTCTACGCCAGCAGCGTTTTGAACAAGGACTACAACCTCACCCTGATGCTTGCGCAGGTCGCTGCGATCGTCTCGTATCTGCCCATCGGTATGCTCTCGTCAAAGGTCGGTCGGAAAAAGACCATCCTTGCCGGTATCGTGATGCTGACGACCTCGTTCACCGTCGCCTGCTTCCTGCGCGAGAGCAGCCCGACGCTGCTGATGAACTGTATGTTCGCCCTCGCGGGCATCGGCTGGGCGACGATCAATGTCAACTCCTTCCCGATGGTCGTGGAGATGTGCCGCGGCGGGAGCGTCGGCAAGTACACGGGCATCTATTACACCGCGAGCATGGCGGCGCAGACCGTCACGCCGCTTTTGTCGGGCTTCCTGATGGACAAGCTCGGCTTGACTGCCTTGTTCCCCTATGCGGCGGTGTTTGTCGCGCTGGCGTTCGTGACGATGCTCTTTGTCATGCACGGCGACAACAAGCCCGTGGCAAAGCGCGGTCTGGAAGCGCTGAACGTTGAGGACTGAGCATGAAAACGGTATTGATCGTATTGTTGGCGGTCGCGCTGCTTGCAGCGCTGTGGCTGCTGAGCCTGCGCGGAAAGCGGAAAAAGAGGGGATTTTTCGGCCTTGAGAAGTGGCACTATGCCCACCGCGGCCTGCATGGCGACGGCGTGCCGGAAAACTCTCTACAAGCCTTTCATCTCGCGGTGCAAAACGGCTACGGCGCGGAGCTGGACGTCCACCTGAGCAGGGACGGACGCCTCGTCGTCATGCACGACGAGAGCCTGAAGCGCACGGCGGGCGTCGGGCGGAACATCGCGGACTGCACCGCCGCCGAGCTGGAGCAAATGCGCCTGGAGGGGACTGCGCAAAAGATCCCTTATTTGGAGGAAGTCCTTCCCGTCTTCGCGGGGAAAGCCCCGCTCGTCATCGAGCTGAAGCCGACCGGCGGAAACCACGCCGCGCTGAGCAAGGCGGTCTGCGCCATGCTCGACGGCTATCCCACGCTGCAATTTTGCATCGAGTCGTTTGACCCGCGCGTGCTGCTCTGGCTGAAAAAGCACCGGCCGGACATTGTGCGCGGCCAGCTTTCGTGCAATTTCCTGCGCGAGCGCAGCGGGCTGCACCTGCCCCTGGCGCTGCTGCTGACGGAGCTTTCCATGAATTTCCTGACCGTGCCGCACTTTGTGGCGTATAAATTCGCCGACCGCGGGCGGCTGTCGCTGCGCGTGTGCAAGCGCCTGTGGGGCGTGCAGGAATTTTCGTGGACGATCACCGACGAGCGCGACGCGAAAACGGCTATGCAGGACGGCTCGATCCTCATTTTTGAGCATTGCCGCCCGAGATTTTGATTGAAGAAGGAATAATTATGTACGATAAATTGACAAAAAAGGACATTGCCCTCATGGAGGCCGAGCTGGAGGACAGACGCCTCAACCAGCGCCCGAAGATCATGGAGGAGGTCAAGCGCACGCGCGAATTCGGCGACCTGAGCGAAAACTACGAATACAAGGCCGCCAAGCAGGCGCAGCGCCGCAACGACAGCCGGATGCGCTATCTGCAAAACATGATAAAGACCGCGCAGATCATCGACGAGGACGCGGCGGACACGGGCAAGGTCAAGCTGTACGACAAGGTGACGGTCTACCTCCCCGAGGACGAGGAGACGATGGTCCTGCAGGTCGTCTCGACCGTGCGCATCGAGCCGGACAAGGGCTTTATCAGCATGGAGTCGCCGCTCGGCAAGGCGGTTCTGGGCGCAGCCGTCGGCGATCACCGCATGGTCAGGGTCAGCGACGATTACAGCTACGAGGTCGTCATCCAAAGCATCGAGAACGCCGAGGACGACGGCTCCGCGCCGCTGCTTCCGTATTAAGCCGAGATCCATGTCGTTTCGAGGGCGCTCTGCGCCCGTGGCAATCTCACTGCAACGGAAAAACCGCAGCTTTTCGTCCGAAAGCTGCGGTTTTTCCAATGTTTCAGGCATCCTCGGCGCTGGTCAGAGCGTGTCTGCGGAACAGCAGCGAGATACACCAGAGCCCGGCAAGCCCGATGAGCGTGTAGATGATGCGGCTGACCGTGGCGGTCTGCCCGCCGAACAGCCAGGCGACCAGATCGAAGCGGAAAATGCCGACAAGTCCCCAGTTGAGCGCACCGATGATGCTGAGGATCAGTGCAAAGGTGTCCATATTTGTCCCTCCTGTTTTGTTACAGCATAAGTGCTGCTCATAGTATGGACGGCTTTTTTGGGCACTATACGCAAAAATCGCGCCGAAATTTGTAAAAAACGACAAGAGCGCATTTTGGAAAATCCCTTTGCAAACGGCGCGCTTTGCGCTATAATGAAAATACGGAACTGTGCGGCACCGCCGCACGGAGAGAAAACCGCGCAGAATAATTAACGAAAGGCTGATAGAATTATGAACGCATTTTTACCGGCTGACATTCTGTTCCCGCAGGTCGATTCCATGGAGAAGTGGGCGGTCATCGCCTGCGACCAGTTCACCTCCGACCCCGCCTATTGGGAGCGTGTGCGCAAGAACGCCGAGGGTGCGCCCTCGACGATCAACCTGATCCTCCCGGAGGCCGAGCTCGGCACGGAGAAGGAGGCGGAGCACACCGCCCTCATCAACGCGACAATGGCGGAGTATCTGAAAAACAACGTCTTCCGCACGCTGAAAAACGCGTTTGTCTATGTCGAGCGCACACTGGAAAACGGCACGGTGCGCAAGGGCCTCGTCGGCATGGTCGACCTTGACGCTTACGACTATTCCACCTGCTCCACCTCCGCCATCCGCGCGACGGAGCGCACGGTCGTCGAGCGCATCCCGCCGCGTATGCGCGTGCGCCGCAACGCACCGGTCGAGCTGCCGCACATCCTCATGCTCTGTGACGACCACGACAAGGTGCTCATCGAGCCGATCGCGGAGAAAAAGGACGGCCTGACGAAGCTGTATGACTTTGAGCTGATGGAGGGCGGCAACCGCATCGCGGGCTGGCTTGTGGACGGCGCCGAGGCCGAGGCGTTCAACGCCCGCCTGACGGATTACACCGCCAATGTCGGCAAAAAATACGAGGGGCTCAAGGGCGTGCCGATGGTCTTCGCCGTCGGTGACGGCAACCACTCCCTTGCCACGGCAAAGTCCTGCTATGAGGAGCTGAAGGCGCAGCATCCGGGCGAGGATCTGTCCGACCATCCTGCCCGTTTCGCGCTCGTCGAGCTGGAAAACATCCACGACGAGGCGCAGGTGTTTGAGCCGATCCACCGCGTCATCACCAAGTGCGATCCGAAGGCGCTCCTTGCTGCGCTGCAGGCCGAGGCCTGCGCCGAGGACGGCTTCGCGGTCAAGTGGTACATCGGCAGCGAATCCGGCACGGTATATCTGGACAAGGCGAAGAGCCAGCTTGCCGTCGGCGTGCTGCAGGGCTTCCTCGACGGCTACCTCAAGGCGCACGAGGGTGAGATCGACTACATCCACGACGACGACGCGCTGATCGCGCTTGCCAAGCAGGACAACGCCATCGGCTTCCTCCTGCCCGCGATGGAAAAGAGCCAGCTCTTCCGCGGCGTCATCGCCGACGGCATCCTCCCGCGCAAGACCTTCTCCATGGGTCACAGCCGCGAGAAGCGTTACTATCTCGAAGGAAGAAAGATCAAATGACAACA
>CAMEMX010000034.1 GCA_945927915.1 uncultured Clostridia bacterium | reverse complement strand
AAGCGCATCCCCTCGCAGGCGGGCCTCGGCGGCGGGAGCGCGGACGCCGCCGCCGTGCTGCGTGCGCTCAACCGCTATAAGGATTATCCGCTCTCGGTCTATGCGCTGTGCGAGCTGGGCGCGCAGGTCGGCTCCGACGTGCCGTTCTGCGTGCTGGGCGGCACCGCTCTGTGTGAGGGCAGGGGAGAACGGCTGACCAAGCTGCCCGACGCGCCGGAGATGTTCTTCGTGGTCTGCAAACCGGAGCTGGCTTTCTCCACGCCGGAGCTTTACCGCAAGCTCGACGCGGTGACGATCGCAAAACGGCCGGAGACGACCGTGATGCGTGCCGCCTTGCAGCGCGGTGACTTGGAGCAGATCGGCAAAAACCTGTGCAACGTTTTTGAACAGGTCACGGTCGGCGAGCACCTGGAGCTGAACTATATCAAATCCGTCCTCATGACCTACGGCGCTTACGGCACGCTGATGACCGGCAGCGGCTCTGCGGTCTACGGCATCTTCGACACGTTTGAATATGCCGCCGTCGCCTGCACCATGCTCAAGGAAAACTACCCGCAGGTTTTTATTGCAAAAACCGTATAAAATTGGAAAACACCGTCCATACTGTGTGTAAATCATACATATGGACGGTGTTTTTAATGAAATTCAGGATCGTATTGTGGATCGTGCTCGTCGTGCTGGCGGCCTGCGGCCTGCTTACGGCGGAGAGCTTTTGGATGCAGCGAAGCCTCGCGGAGAAGACGGTGCGGCTGCACGTCGTAGCCAATTCCGACAGCCCGGAGGATCAGGCGCAGAAGCTGCGCGTGCGCGACGCGGTCGTTTCAGAGGTCGCGGCGCTGACAAAAAACTGCAAGGACGCGTCGCAGGCGCGGGCGGTCATCGGGCAGAACCTCGGCGAAATTGAGGATTCCGCACGGCGCGTTTTGTCGGCTGAGGGAAGTGCGTACGACGTGCGCGTCAGCCTCGGTACGGAGGATTTTGACACGCGGTATTACGAGAGCTTCACGCTTCCTGCCGGGAAATATCCCGCCCTGCGCGTGCGCATCGGCGCGGCGGCGGGGAAGAACTGGTGGTGCGTGGTGTTCCCGTCGCTCTGCATGGCGGCGACGACCGACGCGGTGGAGGAATACGCCGCGGTCGGCGGCTTCGACGAGACGGAGACGGACTTCATCACCGGCGGCGAGGAAAAATACGAGCTGCGCTTCAAGACGCTGGAATGGCTGCAAGACCTTTTTGCGTGGATCGGCTGATCCTGCAAGCCAAAAGCCGCCATCCGGAGCACTATGCCCCGGGTGGCGGCTTTGCTGTAAGATCGTGGAATATTGCGCTGCTGTCTTGCGGCGCGGGCGTGCCGCGGTTACAGTAAGTGTAGGACAGAGCACTACGCTTTGCGGCTTGCGGCGGAGGGGATATGCAGCGCGTCGCGGTATTTCGCCACGGTGCGGCGGGAGAGCGGAATACCCTGCTCCGTTAATAGCTCGCTCAGACGCTGATCCGACAACGGCGCGTGTTTATCCTCCGCCCGGATCAGCGCCGCAATGCGTTTTTTTGCCAGATCGGAAGAGACGCTGCCGGTTTTTCCAAGCCCTGCGGTGAAAAGATCGCTCATTTTCCAGGCACCGTGCGGAGTTTGGATGTATTTCCAGAGCAAAGCCACAAACCTTTGACGAAGCCAAAGAACTTGTGGATGAATATATTTATTTTTACAACAATGAGCGAATACAGCTCAAGACAGGACAAACCCCAATGGAAGTCCGTTTTGCTTATACCGCATAACAGGTGTCCACAAAAAATGTCTACTTGACAGGGGGCATGTCAGAACATAGTCCTGTTTTTTGGACATCTTTTGTGGTATGATAGTGCAGAGGTGAGAAAAATGCTACATCTTTGGCTATGCACGGACAGAAAACGCAATACTGCGCGGATGCTCGACGAGATCGCCGGTCTCGCGGCGCAGGAGCAGGGCGGCCTGCTTCTGCTCGTGCCGGAGCAGTTTTCGCACATGATGGAGCGGCGGCTGTGCGCCCGCTGCGGCGACAGGATCAGCCGTTTTGCCGAGGTGCTGGGCTTTTCGCGGCTGGCGGCGCGGGTGTTTGCCGAGTACGGCGGCTGTGCGCAGACGCAGACCGACCCGGTCGGACGGCTGCTTGCCATGTCGCTCGCGGCGCGGCAGGTGCAGGCAAGACTGAAAATCTATGCGACCTGCGTCGACAAACCGGAGTTTTTGCTGCAAATGCTCGACGCGTTCGACGAGTTTCAGGCGTTCTGCGTCACGCCTGCGCGGCTTTACGAGGCGTCGCGTGAGCTTTCCGGCGCGCTTGCGGTCAAGACGGAGGAATTCGCCCTGCTCATGGAGAGCTACGCGGCGGTCTGCGCGAACATGGGGCAGGATCCGCGCACAAAGCTGACGCGGCTTGCAGCCGCGCTCGAAGAAAGCGGCTACAGGCGGACGATTTTTGCCGACGGCTTCACGGATTTCAACGGCATCGAGCGCGAGATCCTTGCCCAGCTCCTGCAAAACGGTGCGGAGATCAGCGTGAATCTGCAATGTGACAGACTGGATTCCGGTGCGCAGCAGTTCAACGTCGCGCGAAAGACTGCCCGCGCCCTTGCCGCGCTTGCGCAGGAGCAGGGGATCGCCGTGCAGATACATACCCTTCCGGCAGACGGGCAGGACGAGCCGATCGGCTTTCTGCGCGCAAGGCTGTTTGCCGGCGGCGCGGCGGAATATCCGCAGGAGCAGACGCAGCTTGCCTTCGTGCAGGGCGCCGACCGCGTTGCCGAGTGCCGCGCGGCGGCGGGAGAGATGCTCCGCCTCGTGCAGGAGGGTGCCCGCTGGCGCGATATTTCCGTCGCCTGTGCCGATTTTTCGGGCTATCGCCCGGTTTTGGAATCCGTCTTCCGCCGCGCGGACATCCCGGCCTATTTCGCCGGCGATACGGACATTTTGCGCCAGCCGGTCGCGGCGCTGCTGCTTGCTGCGCTGGAGGCCGCGACGGACGCGATGGAGCAGGAGGCCGTGCTGGCCTACCTGAAATCGGGCTTCCTGCCGCTTCCACGTGACCGCGTCGACCGGATGGAAAACTACGCGCTTTTGTGGGATCTCTCCGGCAGCCGTTGGGAGGGCGAGTGGACGAAAAACCCCGCCGGGCCGGACGCACCCTTCGACCAGGCGGCGCTTGCCCGGCTCAACGAGGATCGCAAGCGGGTCATCGTGCCGCTGCTTTGCCTGCGCGACCGCCTGAGATCTGCCAAAACAACGGCGGAAATGGTGCTTGCGCTGTATGAGTTTACCGAAAAAATCACGCTGAATGAGCAGATCGAGGCGTTTGCACGGCAATGCGCCGAAACGGGCGAGCTGCAGCGTGCGCAGGAATATGCGCAGATCAGCGCGCTTCTGTGCGGCGTTTTTGAGCAGATGTACGGCGTTCTGGGCGCGGCAGAGCATACGCCGGAGGAATTTTACCGCATTTTCCGCGCGGCGCTGTCGCAATGCTCGGTCGGTACGATCCCGGCGAAGCTCGACTGCGTGACGGTGGGCAGTCTGATGTCGCAGCGGCGCTGCGACACGCCCTACGTCTTCCTGCTGGGCGCAAACGAGGGGGCGCTTCCCTCGGCGCAGACGGCGCGCAGTCTGCTGACCGACGGCGAACGCACCGCCCTGATGCAGCTTGGCATCGAGCTGTCTCCGACGGCAGCCGGACGGCTGGGTATGGAGATCGCCGCCGCCGACAGCGTCCTCGGCGCAGCGGAAGCGCGGCTCTATCTCGGCGCGCAGACGGGCGCGGAGGCATATCTATATAAACGCGCGGCAGCGCTGTTTCCCACAGCGCGGCGCGTTGCGGACGACACGACGCTCGTTTGCCGCGCCGAGCGCGAATACCTGTCCTATCTGAGCGGCGCGAGCGGTCACATCGCGGCGGTTGCCGACACGCTTCCGGCGCTCGCGCAAAAGGCGCGGGAGCTTGCCGCCTCGCGCGGCTATTCCCACGGCACGCTGCGCACGGAGACGGTGCGCAGGCTCTACGGCGCGACGCTGCGCCTTTCTTCGACGAAGGTCGACTGCCTCGCGGGCTGCCGCTTTGCCTATTTCCTGCAATACGGCCTGCGGGCCAGGGAGCGAAAGACCGCCGACCTCGATCCCACGCTCTACGGCACCTTTGTGCATGAGGTGCTGGAGCTGACGACGAAGCAGGTGATGCAGGAGGGCGGCTTTGCCGCGGTCAGCCTCGAACGCGCTCTGCAGATCGCGCAGGAGCACATGGAGCGCTGCTGCGCCGAGCGGCTGGGCGACGTGCTGCAAACGCCGCGCATGGAATACCTGTTCCGCCGGAACTTTGCTGAGGTGCGCCAGGTCGTGACGGAGCTGTGCAATGAGTTGTCCGTCTCGGCCTTCGAGCCGAAGTGGTTCGAGCTGAAATTTGCCCACGACGGCAGCCTGCCCGCTGTTTCCATCGTCGGGGAGAAGGCCGCCGCCGAGCTGCGCGGCTCGGTCGACCGCGCGGACGTCTGGCGCGACGGCGAACGCGTCTATGTGCGCGTGGTCGACTACAAAACGGGAAAAAAGAGCTTTGCCTATTCCCATGTATTTTACGGTCTTGGGCTTCAGATGCTCCTGTATCTGTTCGCGCTGGAGCGCAGCGGCGCGTCGCTGCTGGACGCGCCCCTGACACCCGCCGGGGTGCTGTATTTCCCGGCGCGGGCCGAGACGGTCGCGGTCGACGACAGGCTCGACGGTAAAAAGGCAGACAAAAAGCGCCGCGAGAACAAAAAACGCAGCGGCCTGCTGCTGGATAACGCGCGCGTGCTGCAGGCGATGGAGCCGTGCGAGGGCGACCCGGTCTACCTGCCCTACAGCCTGGACAAGGAGGGCGCGCGCAAGGGCGACCTTGCCTCGCCGGAGCGGCTGGCGCGCTTGGAGCGCTTCGTCTTCGGCACGGTCGCCGCGCTGGCCGACGAGCTTTATGACGGCGAGATCGCGGCAAATCCGTATTTCTTCGACCAGCGCGACAACGCCTGCCGCTTCTGCCCCTATGCCGGCGTGTGCCGCAGCAGCCGGGAAGAGCGCTGGCTGGTCGGGCCGAAGGATGCGCAGGAGTTTTGGCAGAGATTGGAGGCAGACGATGGCAACGTATGATCTGACACCGCAGCAGCAGGCGGTCGTGGACGACCGCGGCGGAGCGCTGCTCGTCTCGGCTGCTGCGGGCTCCGGCAAGACGATGGTGCTCGTCGAGCGCGTGCTCAAGCGCGTGACGCAGGAGCAGGCGAATCTGGACGATTTCCTGCTCATCACCTTTACGCAGGCGGCGGCAGCCGAGCTGCGCGGCAAGCTGGTCGAGCGGCTGAGCAGGGAGCTTGCCGTCCGCCCCGGCGACCGCCATCTGCAAAAGCAGATGAACCGCGTCTATCTGGCGCAGATCTCGACCGTCCACGCCTTTTGCGGCGCGCTTTTGCGCGAATACGGTCACAGGCTCGATCTTCCGGCGGACTTCCGCACCTGCGATGAGCGCGAGGCGGAGCTGCTGCGCACCCGCGCGATGGAGCAGACGCTGGAGGACGCTTACACGGCAGGAGATGACCGGATCCTCGCCGCGCTCGATATGCTCGGCGCAGGGCGGACGGACGCCGCCCTGCCGGAAGTCATCTTAAAAGTCTATGCTGATCTGCAATGCGCCTGTGATCCGGCGCAGCGCCTGCGCGAGCTGCACGAGAGCCTTGACACCTCCGCCTGCACGGACGTCGGTCAAACGGTCTGGGGCGCGTATCTGCTCGCGGAGCTGCGCAGCAGCCTGCAAAACTGCATCGAGCTGACGCAGTCGGCTTACCGCGCCGCCCTGCCGGAAGCGAACCTCGCAGGCTGCGCGCAGTGCTTTGCGGCGGATGAAGCGATGCTGCGCGGTCTGACGGAGCTGCAGACGTGGACGGAGGTCGCAAACGCAAAGCCCGCCTACTGCCGCTGGCCGACAAAGGAGAAGGACAACGCGCTGAAGGAGCAGCTTCACAATCAGCGCGACCGGATCAAGGATATTGTAAAAAAGGCGCTGCAGCGCTTTCGCCTCCCATCAGAGGAAGCGCTTGCCGACCTTGCCGCCTGCAAGGACGCGCTCACCGGGCTTCTGCTGCTGACGGAGCGCTTTGCGGCAAACTACAGCGCCCTCAAGCGCCGCCGCCATGTGCTGGATTTTAATGATCTGGAGCATGAGACGCTGCGCCTTTTGACGCAGGGCACGGATGCGCCGACCCCTGCTGCGCGGGAGATCGCGCAGCGCTTCACGGAGATCATGGTCGACGAATATCAGGACAGCAACGCGGTGCAGGAGACGATCTTCCGGGCCGTGTCGAAGCAGGGCAGAAACCTCTTCTTCGTGGGCGATGTCAAGCAGTCGATCTACCGCTTCCGCCGCGCCGACCCGACGCTTTTTCTGAAAAAATACCATGCCTTTGCCGACTATACCGCTGCCGCTGACGGCGAGCCGCGCAAGATCCTCCTGTCCGTCAACTTCCGTTCGCGGCCGGAGATCCTGGCAGCGGCGAACGACGTCTTCCGCCTGACGATGAATGACCGCGTCGGCGGCTTGCGTTACGGCGAGGCAGAGGCGCTGCGCACCCTCTCGCCGGAGCCTGCGCCGCTCAGCACGCCTGCCGTGGAGCTGCATTGCATCGACAACGAGGGCGTGCAGTCCGAGCGTAAGCTCCTGCGCGAGGAGATTGAGGCGGAGTTCGTCGCGCGGCGCATCCGCGAGATGCTGCAAAACGGCGAGACGATCCCGGACGGGGAGGGTACGCGCCCGGTCCGCGCCGGAGACATTATGATCCTGCTGCGCTCGCTTTCGGGCAAGGCAGAGGTCTATATGCAGGCGCTGCGGCGTTACGGCATCCGCAGCGCGTGCGGCAGCGAGAATATCTTCGACACCGAGGAGATCGGCCTCGTAACTGCTCTGTTACAGGTCGTTGACAACCCGCATCAGGACATTCCGTTGCTGTCCGTGCTGCTCTCGCCGATCTTTTCCTTCCGTGCCGATACGCTGGCGCGGCTGCGCGCCGTGCAGCGAGAGGGCGACGTGTTTGACGCCCTATGCGCCGCGCCCGAGGCGGCGGACTTTCTGCAAACGCTGACCGGACTGCGCGACCTTGCGCAGACGAGCACGCTGCGCGAGCTGCTGGACGTTTTCGACGAGCGGCTGTATCTGCGCGCGATCTTCAGCGCGATGGACGGCGGCGCACAGCGCATTGAGAATTTGGAGGCGTTTTTCGCGCTCGCTGACAGCTTCGAGACGGAGACGCGGCGCGGCCTGCCCGCATTTTTGCGCCATCTGGACGCTCTGCGCGAGAAGGGCTGCCGGACGCAGGCCGCCGCTGCGCCGGACGCGGTGCGGCTGATGACGATCCACAGCTCGAAGGGACTGGAATTTCCCGTTGTCTTCCTTGCCGACCTCGGAAAGCAATTTAACATGGATGACGCGCGGGCTGCCGTCCTGACCGACAGCGAGCTCGGCCTCGCCTCAAACGTGCTGGATGCGGAGCGCGGCCTCGTATATCCCAGCGTCGCGCGGCTTGCCATCAGCAGTCGTAAGCGCCGCGAGACTCTCTCGGAGGAGATGCGCCTGCTCTATGTTGCGATGACGCGCCCGAAATACCGCCTCGTGATGAGCTTCTGCACGGGGCGGCTGCAAGCGCTGCTCACGCGTCTGAGCCAGAGCCTGAGCGTCCCGCTTGCGCAGGCGACGGTCGAAGGCGCTGTGCGCATGGGCGACTGGGTGCTCATGGCCGCGCTGACGCGGACGGAGGCCGGGGCGCTGTTCGCCGTTGCGGGCAATCCCGGCTGTGCCTGCGTTTCGCAATATCCGTGGCGTATCACCTACCAAAGCGGTAACGATTTCATCCCGTCCGCACAGGCGGTGGAGGAGAACAGCGTGCGCGATGAGACGCCGCTGCTCCTGCCGGAGCTTCTGCGCTATGCCCACCCGGCTGCGACCGCCGCGCCGAGTAAGCTGACGGCAACGCAGCTCAAGGGCCGAAGCCTCGACGACGAGGTCGCGGAGCAGACGGTGCGTGTGCCGGAGCTGACCTTTGCCAAGCCGCGCTTCACCTCCGGCCTGCGTCCACTGACACCTGCAGAGCGCGGCACGGCGATGCATCTTGCCATGCAGTTTCTCCGCTATGAGCGCTGCACGAGCTTGGACGGCATCCTTGCCGAGCTGAAGCGCCTGACGGAGCAGGGCTTCCTGACGCAGCAGCAGGGCGAGGCTGTCCGGCCGGAAAAGCTGCTCGCGTTCTTCACCTCGGAGACCGGGCGGCGCGTGTTGTCGGCAAAGCGTCTCGTGCGTGAGTTCAAATTCTCCGTGTTGCAGGACGCGGCGCTGCTGGGCAGCGCGTTGGCGGGCGAACAGGTGCTTTTGCAGGGCGTGACCGACTGCTGCATCGTCGAAGACGACGGCCTGACGATCCTCGATTTTAAGTCCGACCGTGTTGCGCCGGGGCAGGAGAGAACGCGCGGCGAATACTACCGCGGCCAGCTCGACGCCTACAGCCTTGCGCTGGCGCGGATCTTTGAGCTGCCCGTAAAAGAGCGCATCCTCTGGTTCTTCTCGACCGACACGGCGGTCTGCCTCTGAGCCGAAGCCGGAGCTTCTTTGCTCCGGCTTCGCAGAAACGAAATTACCTATTGACTTTATAGGTAATTCGTGGTATTCTTTTATTAAATACAGAAACGTGGGAAAAACAGAATCAGGCGGCGCACCACGCCGCAAAACAAGGAGGAATACCATGCGAATTTACGCGGACAATGCCGCGACGACAAAAATGAGCCGGACGGCGGTTGAAGCGATGCTGCCCTATCTGTCTCAGATCTACGGCAACCCCTCCAGCCTGCACAGCGCGGGGCAGGAGGCGGCGCAGGCGCTCTTTGCCGCGCGGCAGACGGTTGCCGAACAGCTCGGCTGTGAGGCGCGGGAGCTGACCTTCACCTCCGGCGGCAGCGAGGCGGACAATATGGCGCTCGTCTCCGCTGCCATGCTCGGTGCGCGGAAGGGGAAAAAGCACATTATTTCGACCGCGTTTGAGCACCACGCGGTGCTGCACACGCTGGCGCGGCTGGAAAAGCAGGGCTTTGAGGTCACACTGCTGGACGTGCACGAAAACGGCCTCGTCACGGCGCAGGACGTCGAGCAGGCGCTGCGGCCGGACACCTGCCTCGTCTCGGTGATGTATGCCAACAACGAGATCGGCACGATCCAGCCCATCGCGCAGATCGGCGCGCTCTGCCGTGAGCGCGGTGTGCTGTTCCACACGGACGCGGTGCAGGCGGCGGGACACCTGCCGATCAACGTCGCGGAGCAGAACATCGACCTGCTCTCCCTCTCGGCGCACAAGTTCCACGGGCCGAAGGGCGTCGGCGCGCTCTATGCGCGGCGCGGCATCGCGCTGACCAACCTGATCGAGGGCGGCGCGCAGGAGCGCGGCAAGCGCGCGGGAACGGAGAACATTCCGGGGATCGTCTCCATGGCGGCGGCGTTGCAGGAGGCCTGTGCGGGTATGGAGAAAAACGCGGCCTATGTTACGGCGCTGCGCGACCGCCTGATCGAGGGACTGTCCAAAATTCCGCACGGCGCGCTCAACGGCGACCGGACGCACCGCCTGCCGGGCAACGTCAGCTTCTGCTTTGAGGGCATCGAGGGCGAAAGCCTGCTCCTGCTGCTCGACGACAAGGGCATTTGCGCCTCGTCCGGCTCGGCCTGCACCTCCGGCTCGCTCGATCCGAGCCATGTTCTGCTTGCCATCGGCAGGCCGCATGAGGTCGCGCACGGCTCGCTGCGCCTGACGCTCTGCGAGGAAAACACGGCCGAGGAGGTCGACGAGATCATCCGCGCGGTCACGGAGACGGTAGAATATCTGCGCGGCTTCAGCCCCGTATGGCGCGATTTGCAGAGCGGCAAGCGGGACTATATTCTGAAATAAGGAGAAATACTATGGCACTTTACAGTGAAACCGTCATGGATCATTTCCGCAATCCGCGCAATGTCGGCGTGATCGAAAACGCCGACGGCGTCGGTGAGGTCGGAAACGCCAAATGCGGCGATATTATGAAGATCTATCTGAAGATCGAAAACGACACGATCGCGGATGTCAAGTTTGAGACGTTCGGCTGCGGCAGCGCGATCGCCTCCAGCTCGATGGCGACGGAGATGATCAAGGGCAAGCCCGTCTCCGAGGCGATGAAGCTGACGAACAAGGCGGTCGCCGAGGCGCTCGACGGTCTGCCCGCGCACAAGCTGCACTGCTCCGTCCTCGCGGAGGAGGCGATCAAGGCGGCCCTGCAGGATTATTACGAGAAAAACGGCATTCCCTACGACAAAACGCAGTTCCCCGACTGCGCGCATTGCGGCCACTGCGAAAAATAAAACAGCGCGGTGAACGGAGCCCGTTCACCGCGCTTGCGTTTTCGTTTTATGCTTTCACCGCTTTAACAAAGGCGGCGGGGTCGGCGCTCTTGAAAAATGCGCTGCCCGCGACCAGCACGTTCGCGCCGTTTTCGCGGCAGACGAGGGCGGTTCTTTCGTTGATGCCGCCGTCGACCTCCAGCTCACAGGCGGGATTTTGTGCGTCGATGTAGGCGCGGATGGCCTTGAGCTTCGGCATCATGTCCTGCATGAACGCCTGCCCGCCGAAGCCCGGCTCGACCGTCATCACGAGGATCAGGTCGCAGTAGGGCAGATAGGGCAGCACCGCCTCGGCAGGCGTTTTGGGCTTGACCGAGATCGCGGCGCGGACGCCGTTTTCGCGGATGCGGCGCAGCGCGGCGAGGGTGTTCTCCTCCGTGTCGGCCTCGACGTGCACGGTCAGGATATCGCTGCCCGCCTTGCAGAAATCGTCGACATAGCGGATCGGTCGGTCGATCATCAGATGCACGTCCAGCGGCAGGTCGGTGATCTTGCGGATGGCGGCGACGACCGGGATGCCGATGGTGATATTCGGGACGAACAGGCCGTCCATCACGTCGACGTGCACATAGTCCGCGCCGGCGGGGGTCAGAGCGCGGATGTCGCGCTCCAAATTGACAAAATCGGCAGAGAGAATGGAAGGAGAAACCTTTATCATAACGAACCTCCGAAACATAGGATAAAGCGCAGCCGGCGGAACTCCAACCACGCAGAATGCGCTGCGGCTGCAAATAGTATAAGCGATTACGGCGGCAATGTCAATTTTTTCCTTCGCATAAGTCGGCTGTACCCGCACAAACTACGGCTGACACCGAAGGAAGGAGGAAAGACAATGAGCTGCCATCTTAACGCAAATCGTTCGATCCAGTGCACCGTGACGCAGTGCAAGCATCACTGCGACGCGGAGAACTACTGCTCGCTCGAGCAGATCCAGGTCGGCACGCATGAGGCGGACCCGACGGTCAAGCAGTGCACCGACTGTATGTCCTTCGACAAGAAGTAAGAGCGACGGCTGCGGGCGACCGCAGCCGTTCAGACTG
>CAMEMX010000033.1 GCA_945927915.1 uncultured Clostridia bacterium | reverse complement strand
CTGCGCGGGGCGTATTTTCTCGTCCTGCTCTGCGCGTTTTCTTATCTGACCGAGGCGCTGCTCGTGCGCGACAGGCGCTGGCTTCGGCGCGTTTTCGGCGTTGACAGAGCACAGGATCTTCGCTAAAATGGACGCAGAAGGGGGCGATCTCTATGCCGCAAACGGCACAAACGCAGGTGCATCCGATCCCGCCGCTGTTTGACGCGAACTCGCGGGTGCTGATCCTCGGCTCGTTTCCGTCCGTCAAGTCCCGCGCGGCGATGTTTTTTTACGGTCACCCGCAAAACCGCTTCTGGCGCATCATGGCGGCGCTGACGAACCGCCCCGTGCCGCAGAGCGTCGAGGAAAAGACGGATCTGATCCTTTCAAATCACTTCGCGCTCTGGGACTCCATCGGAAGCTGCACCATCACCGGCTCGTCCGACAGCAGCATCCGTGACGTCGTGCCGAACGACCTGCGCGTCATCGTCGATCACGCCCCCATCGAGCGCATCTTCTGCAACGGCGCGACCTCGATGAAATACTACCACCGGTACATCGAGCCGGTTTTAGGCAGACCCGCCGGGGTCCTTCCCTCGTCCAGCCCCGCCAACGCCGCGTGGACGCTGGAAAAGCTGATCGACGCCTGGCGCGTTATACTGTAAAAAAGCATCACGGTCGCCCGTGATGCTTTCTTCTTCAAAATACCCAGATCGCGGGCAGGTCGCCGCGCTCCATGCCGGCTTTTTGCTGCAAACGGATCGACGCCTCGTTGCCGTCGACCACATGACCGAAGGGCGTCCAGCCGCGCTCCAAGTGCCACGCGATCAGGAAGTTTTCCAGTATCATGCCGTAGCCCTTGCGGCGGTATTCGGGGAAAACCTCCAGCATTCCCATGCTGCCCTCGCTGTGCGTGCCGATAAAGCCCGCGAGCTTGCCCTCCTCGAACAGGCCCCACAGCCGACCCGCTTCGATGCGCTCGGTGATATACGGCTCGGTATTCGGAAACAGCTTGTAGTGCTGCGCCGCGAGCTTCGCATGGCACGGCTCCAGCAGGCGGATGTCGCACGCCGGGTCAATCTCCGGCTTTTGCCCCCAGTAGCTCCATTGCGAGCAGGGATTGAAGCCGCGGAAGCCATAGGCAGCACTGACCTTTTCCTGCGCGTCGCGGCTTTTGACGACGATCTGCGTCATTTCAGACGTGTCCAGCAGCGCCAAAACGCGGCAGAGCTGCTCGCCATCCAGAATATCGGACATCAGCGTCTCGCCGTCTGACGACTGCACGACGCAGCCCTCCGCACCCTCGTAGATCAGCTTCCCGCCCTCATGCTCCAAAAGGGCGTACAGGTCAATGGTATTATGATTCTTTTCCATCGTATTCCTTCCTCCTGTGATTCAATTCTGCAATAAATTCCGGCGTTGTGCCGCAGCAGCCGCCGACGAGCCGTGCGCCTGCATCGCAAAGCGCTGCCATATGCCGCGCGAATTCCGCCGCGCCCATCGGATAGACCGCCTCGCCGCTGTCCGAGATCGCGGGCAGGCCGGCGTTTGGCTTGACCAGAAGCGGAACCTTCGCCACGCGCCGCATATTGCGCACGAGGCTGACGAGCTGCTCCGGCCCGCAGGAGCAGTTGATGCCCACCGCCGCCGCGCCCAGCTCCTGCAGGGTCTGCACCGCCTCGACGCAGTCGCCGCCGAAATAGGCGCTGCCGTCGGCCTGCACCGTCAGGCTGCACAGGACGGGCAGGTCGCACACCGCCTGCGCCGCCTCCAGCGCGACCGTCGTCTCGTCCACGGCGAGCATCGTCTCGACCACGAGCAGGTCGGCCTCCGCCTCGCAAAGCGCCTCGATCTGCTCGCGGTAGAGGTCGAACAGCGTCTGGTACGACATCGTTCCCATCGGCTCAAGCGGCACGCCCGTGGTCGTCAGGTCGCCCGCAACGAGGGCTTTGCCCTCCGCAGCCTCCCTGGAAAGGGCGACCAGCTTTGTGTTCAGCTCCCGCACGCGATGCTCCAGACCGTGCCGCGCAAGGCTGTGGCGGTTGGCAGAGAAGGTCGGCGCGTAAATGATGTCGCTGCCCGCCTGCACATATGCCCGCTGCAGCGCCAGAAGCGGCTGCGGATGCTCGCACACCCACGCCTCGGTGCATACGCCGCGCGGCATTCCCGCCTTCATCAGATTCGACCCCGTTGCGCCGTCGAGCAGGACAGTCTTCTTTTCGCACAGCGCAGCAAATTCTTCTTTCTTCATAAGCCTCTCCCGTTTTTTCTATCAGTATACCCCCTTTTCCCGCGCTTTGCAATATTGAAATCCGCAGAGTGATTTGTTATAATGGAAAAAACGCACAACCGAAGGAGGAAACCATGAAAAAAACCGTTTTAAGAAAATACGCAAATCTGATCGCAACTGTCGGCATCAACGTGCAGAAGGGGCAGGAGGTCTTCATTGCCGCCGAGCTGGATCAGCCCGAATTTGTCAAGATGGTCGTCGAGGAGTGCTACCGCGCAGGTGCAAAGCGCGTCATCGTCGACTGGTCATACCAGCCGCTGGACAAGATCCAGATCCGCTGGCGCAGCCAGAAGAACCTCGGCACCGTCGCCGATTGGGAGGAAGCCCGCTGGAAGCACTATCTTGACGAGATTCCCTGCCGCATCTACCTCGTCTCCGAAGACCCCGACGGTCTCAAGGGCGTCAATCAGGAGAAGATGATGAAGGCGCAGCAGAGCAAGATGAAGGTCATCAAGCCCTACCGCGACCAGATCGAGAACAAATACCAGTGGTGCATCGCCGCCGTGCCCGGCGTGGCGTGGGCAAAGAAGCTCTTCCCCACCCTGTCCAAGGCGCAGGCGGTCGAAAAGCTCTGGGAGGCCATCTTAGCCGCCTCGCGCGTGGACGACGATCCCGTCGCCGCGTGGAAGGCGCACAACGAGGATCTCGCCAAGCGCTGCGCTTACCTCAACAGCCTCGGCATCGAGACGCTGGTCTACCGCAGCTCGAACGGCACGAATTTCCGCGTCGGCATGATCGAGGACGCCGAATTCAAGGGCGGCGGCGAAATGAGCCTGCTCGGCCACTACTTCAACCCGAACATCCCCTCCGAGGAGGTCTTTATCTCCCCGAAGCGCGGCGTTGCCGAGGGCATCGTCTATTCGACCAAGCCGCTGAGCGTGCAGGGACAGCTCGTGGAGAACTTCTCCGTCCGCTTTGAGGGCGGCAAGGCCGTCGAGGTACACGCCGAAAAGAACGAGGAGCTGCTGAAAAAGCTCATCTCGATGGACGAGGGCGCCGCCTACCTCGGCGAATGCGCGCTCGTTCCCTACGATTCGCCCATCCAGAACACCGGCCTGCTGTTCTACGAGACCCTGTTCGACGAGAACGCCGCCTGCCACCTCGCCCTCGGCATGGGCTTTGCCGACACGATCAAGGACTTTGAGAAGTACACGCTGGACGAATGCCGCGCAAAGGGCATCAACGACTCGATGATCCACGAGGACTTTATGATCGGCTCCGCCGACCTTGACATCGACGCCGAGACCCGCGACGGCAAGACCGTTCCTATCTTCCGCAACGGCAACTGGGCATTTTGATGGCGAAAAACTCCGCCGCTCGACCATTTCTTCGTCGAGCGGCGGAGCTGTTATATGCAGCCCAGCGCGCGGGCCTTTTCGCGCAGGGCCATGAGGTCGGAGAAGGTCTCCGGGCGCTTTGACACGTCGCGCAAAAGCGCCGAGGGGTGGTAGATGGCGGTGTATTCCACGCCGTTTTTGGAAAACCACTGCCCATGCTCGCGCGTGATGCGGAAATCCTCCTTAATGAGGCGCATGGCGGCGATCCTGCCGAGGCAGACGATGATCTTCGGCTGCAAAATGGCAAGCTGCTCGTTGAGATAGCCGATACACGCATCCTGCTCGTCCTGCATGGGGTCGCGGTTCTGCGGCGGACGGCATTTGACGATGTTGGCGATGTAGCAGTTGTGCCTGCCGAGGTCGATGATCGAGAGCATATCGTCGAGCAGCTTGCCCGCCGCGCCGACGAACGGCTCACCCTGCAAGTCCTCCTGCTGCCCCGGCCCCTCGCCCACGAACACGATCGGAGACGGCACGGGGCCGACGCCGAAGACGACATTCGTCCGCGTGGCGGCAAGGCGGCACCCGCTGCATTGCAGGCAGCGGTTTTTCAGCGCTTCCATGTCAGACATTGCCGTTCCTCCTTTGCGCCTCGCGGCGTCTGCGGCGCTCTGCGCGGCGCTTTGCCTTGCGGATGTTGGCCGCGCGAACGAGCAGCAGGATGCAGATCAGCACGATCAGGATCGCAAGCGGCACGATCAGATACCAGTATTTCATCAGCCCGCCGCTCTCTTTTTCCGCCGTCTCCTGCTGCGACGGCGTAGCTGACGGAAGCTCGAGCAGGCCGCCGTCACGCTCGACGGCGGTCAGCGTGACCAGCTCCGCGCTCGCCAGCGGGATGCCCTGATATATCGCCGTCACCGTTCCGACGCGCTGCCCCTCCTCCAGAGGCGCATCGAGCGTCTGCGTGCTGTCGTAGACAAGGTTCATCGTGATGTCCTCCGCCTTGCAGCTTTTCGGCAGCAGGACGGTCGCGTTCGCGTTGGCGTGGACGACGACGTTTGCGCGGCCCTTCGCGTTCGTGACCGCCGGCTGACCGAGCATCTGCGTGTCGGAGAGCACCTGCACATAGTCAAAATTCTCAAAGCCGAATTCCATCAGCCGCTTTGTCTCGACAAAGCGCATATCCAGATCCTCACCGTTGGCGTCGATGAGCGTCTCGCAGCCGCAGACCACGCTCAGATAGGTCAGGTTTCCGTCCGTGGCGGTGGCGGCAAGGCAGCCGCCGGCCGGCGTGGTAAAGCCCGTCTTGATGCCGCTCGCCTTGGAATAATAGTATTTTTCGGTGATCTGCGCGCTGGTCAGATAGTTCGTCGTATGTAAGGCGCGTGAATCGGAGAGATTCGTCGCCGGGACGACGTGCGCCGTCGTGGTGGCATACTCGCGGAAGTCGGGGTTCTTCCACGCCCAGCAGCTCAGAATGGTCAGGTCGCGCGCGGTGGTATAGTGGTTTTCGTCGTGCAGGCCGTGGGCGTTGGCAAAATGCGTGCCCGTCATGCCCAGCTCCCGCGCCTTGTCGTTCATCATGGCAACGAAGGACGGAATGTCGCCCGCGATATACTCGGCGATAACGTTGCAGCCCTCATTCGCGGAGGAGACCATAATGCAGTACAGGATCTCGCGCAGACTGAGCTGCTCGCCGACCTGCAAATTCGCCGTGCTGCCAAATTCGCTGAGGTTTTCCAGCGCCGTAGCCGAAACCGTGAGAACATCGTCCGGGTTGCCGTATTCTAATGCAAGCATACAGGTCATGATCTTCGTCAGGCTGGCCGGATACAGCCGCTCGTCGAGCCGGTAGCCGTAGATGATCGTGCCGGTGTTCACCTCGACCAGCGCCGCGGCCTTCGCCTTCACCTGATAGTCCGTCGGAAAGTTGTACTCCGTCAGCGGCGCGATCGGCTCAAAGCCGGGCTTGGCGTCTGACGTCTCCGGCGCAGAGGTGGAAGGCGCGGTGCTGCTCTCCTCTTCCGATGGGGACTGCGCCGCGCTCTCATCGGCGGACGAGGCTCCGGCGGATCCTTCCGGCGCCGCCATCACGGGCAAAAGGAGCTGCGTCAGGAGCAGCAGCAAAAGGAAAACGGACAAGATCCGATGTTTTTTCATAGAAATCCTCCAAAAGCGCGCGGATTAGGATTGCCGCCCCGCGCAGCTTTGTGTTATAATGGTAAGGTCAGAGCAAAAACGCCCGGTCGCAGTCTCTATTATAACAACAAAGACCCGATTATGTCAACGGACTTCCGAGGGGAAATCATAATGAAGCAGAGAAAATGGAACATCATCCTCATCCTGCTCACAGCGGCGTTTTTGCTGCTCAGCGCGGGCTTCTGTGTGGGCAGGACCAGGCGCCCCAACGCTTTGAGCGCCGTTACTGCCCGCGCCCCCTCCGTACAGGAGACGGTTGCGCAGGAATCTTCTGCACAGGAAAGCTCCGCATTGACGCCGACCACACAGGTTGCCGCAGAAGTAAGCTTCCCGCTTGATCTGAACACCGCGACCGCCGGGGAGCTGACCGCGCTGCCGGGCATCGGAGAGGTGCTTGCCGGGCGCATCGTCGCCTACCGCGAGGAAGTCGGCGCTTTCACCTCTGTCGAGGAGCTGCTGCAGGTCGACGGGATCGGCGAAAAGCGGTTCGAGGCGATCCGTGATTACATTACTTTGGAGGAAAACGATGAAAATTCTGGTCGTTGATGATGAAGAGCTGCTGGTCAAGGGCATCCGCTTCAATTTGCAGAACGAGGGCTACCAGGTCGTCACCGGGAGCAACGGGCGCGAGGCCGTCGAGCTGGCGCGCGATCCCGACGTGCGGCTGATCGTGCTGGACATTATGATGCCGGAGATCGACGGTCTGGAGGCCTGCCGCCGCATCCGTGAGTTTTCCGACGTGCCGATCATCATGCTGACTGCCCGCACGCAGGACATGGACAAGCTGCTCGGCTTTGAGCACGGCGCGGACGACTATCTGACCAAGCCCTTCAACATTCTGGAATTGAAGGCGCGCATCCGCGCCCTGCTGCGGCGCAGCGGCGGCTATAATACGTCCCAGCAGAAAAACCGCATCACCGCCGGCGCGATCACCCTCGACACGCAGGAGCGCAACGTCTACAAAGACGGCGTGCCCGTCGAGCTGACCGCACGGGAATTCGACCTTGTGGAGCTGCTGATCCGCAACCCAAACCGTGTCTATTCCCGCGAAAACCTGCTCGACCTCATCTGGGGCTACGAATACCGCAGCGACATCCGCACGGTCGACGTCCACATCCGCCGCATCCGCGAAAAGCTCGAGACCGTTCCCGCCGAGCCGGCGTATTTTATGACAAAGTGGGGAGTTGGGTACTATTTCAAAGCGTAAACGCAGGCTGTCGCTCCTGCCGGGCAGCTCACAGCTCCGCTTTGCGATGGCCTATATTCTGATCACCGCGGTCGCTCTGTTTTTTCTGAATATCTACACCTCCACGTCCCTGCGCAGCATGATCTTCAGCGCGCAGAAGCAGACGATGGAGGAACGCGCGCAGGTCCTGACGACTGCCCTTTTACAGCTCGACGAGCTGTCGTCGAGCAAGACCGAGGGCGTCGTGAACTCGCTCAACGATCTGTCGACGACCCGCACCGTGGTCACGGATGACGGCGGCACAGCGCTGTACGACTCGCTGGTCACGGGCAACGCCGAGGGAAAGCTCCTGCTCTTTCCGGAGATCGTCACGGCGCTGTCCGGAGAGGATGTCTTTTTCAGTTGCTATACCGACGGCGCGATCGAAAGCCGCGCCGCGATCCCCCTCGTCAAAAACGGCAAGCTGCTCGGCGCGGTCTACCTGATGCAGTATGACACCGATCAAGGCGCCCTCGTGGACACTTTGCAGACGAACGTGCTGCGCCTCTCCGTTGCGCTGGAGCTGGGCGTGATCCTGATCTCGCTCGTCTTTTCCACGGCGTTTTCGCGCCGTCTGCGGCGTATTTTGCACTCCGTGCGGAAGATGGGCGACGGCGACTACAGCTACAAGCTCAAGCTGCGCGGCAGCGACGAGCTGACGCAGCTCGGCCGGGAGTTCAACAGCCTCTCCGAACGGCTGGAGGCATCGGAGCAGCGGCGCCGGCAGTTCGTCTCCGACGCGTCGCACGAGCTGAAAACGCCGCTGGCAACGATCAAGCTGCTGTCGGACTCCATTTTGCAAAACGAGATGGACGCCGCAACGCAGCGCGAATTCATCGGTGACATCGGCCGGGAGGCCGACCGTCTGGGCAGGCTCACGCAAAAGCTGCTGACGCTGACAAAGCTCGACAGCGACGTGTCCGACGAGCGTGAGATCATCAACGCCGCGCAGACCGTGCAGAAGGTCGCGCGGATGCTCCGTCCGCTGGCAAAGCTGCGCCGCATCCGGCTGGAATGCACGCCGGAAGAGGGCTGCTCCATCATGACGGTTGAGGACGACCTGTACCAGATCGTGTTCAATCTGGTAGAAAACGCCATCAAGTATAACCGCGAGGGCGGCTGGGTCGGCGTAAAGCTGTTTCGGCAGGACGAGGACGTCGTGCTGACTGTCGAGGACAGCGGCGTCGGCATCCCGCCCGAGGCCATGACGCATATTTTCGAGCGCTTTTACCGCGTGGACAAGGCGCGCTCCCGCGCGGCAGGCGGCGCCGGCCTCGGCCTTTCCATCGTGCACGACATGGTCGGACGAAACTACGGTACGATCGGCGTGGCAGCAAGAGTCGGCGGCGGCACGGTGTTCACCGTGCGCTTCCCGCTGTTTGAAACGGAGGAGGAGACAACATGAAAAAACGGTTTGCCTGTCTGCTTCTCGCCGCTCTGATGCTGCTTTGCGCCTGCCGCGAGGATGCGCCGCAGGAGGAACGCTCCGGTTTTCTCTTCTACTACCCCGCGAAGGACGTCTCCTACGGCGAAAGCGGCGCGTTCTGCTCGCAGGATGCGGGCTTTGACGCTGCCGCAGTCGAGCCGGAGGAGCTGCTGACGCGCTATTTCTGCTCCGTCCCGCCCGAAAACGGCCTGCCGCCGCTGCCTTCGGCGTGGAGCTT
Organism: uncultured Clostridia bacterium; assembly: GCA_945927915.1. Taxonomy (GTDB): domain Bacteria; phylum Bacillota; class Clostridia; order Oscillospirales; family Oscillospiraceae; genus JAZOXB01. The sequence goes on along the minus strand of CAMEMX010000033.1, from coordinate 2,880 downwards.
CCGCTCCGTGAGCCTGCGCAGCGCGACCGCAAACGTCATCATTTACGGCACGCCCGTCAGCGCGCTGGAGCGCTCCATGAGCGCGACGTGCATCGCCATGACGCTGTTGCAGCTCGACCCCGTCCAGCGCGTGAGCATTACTGCGCCCGGCTCTGCCGAGCCGCTGCTGCTGTCGGAGAACGATGTTTTTCTCACCGACACGGGGATGCTGCCGCAGGAGGAGATGCTGACGCTCTACTTTCCCGACGACCGGCGGCGCTATCTTGTCCGCGAGACGCTCAGCGTCGAAGCGATGGACGTCACCGACAAGCCCGCTTATATCATGCAGCAGCTTCTGTCCGCCCGCGAGCGCGGACAGCTCACCTCCTGCATCCCGCAGGGAACGCAGCTTTTGGACATCAGCGTGGAGAACGGTGTCTGCACCGTCAACCTGTCCTCGGAATTCCAGACCGGAATGGAGCGCAGCTTTGCTGCCGAGCGCATGGCTGTCTACAGCATCGTCAACTCGCTGACGGAGCTTCCGGAGATCACCACCGTTGACCTCTGGGTCTCCGGTGCGCCGCTGGAGAAGCTGGAACGGATGGAGCTATCCTCCGGCATTGCCAGAGACGAGAGCCTGCTCTCGCTCCCGGCCAGCAAGGATCTGCTCGACGTGACGCTTTATCCCGCCTGCGGCGACGACGGACTTCTTGTCTGCGTGCCGCAGCAGCTTCCGCTCGACGGCGAGCATTCGACCGCCGAGCTGCTGGCGCAGTCGCTGATCGATTTTGAGGGAAAGAACGGCGTAAGGAGCTGCATCCCCGCCGGGACAAAGCTCCTGTCGCTGCGCATCGAGGGCGGAACCTGCGTGGTCGATCTGACGAGAGAGTTCCTTGACGGCTGCACGAGCGCCGCAGAAGAAACGCTTGCGGCGCGCTCCATCATCGCAACGATGTGTACGCTGCCGGAGGTCAGCTCGGTGGAGATCCTCGTCGAGGGCATCGAGCCGGATTTCCGCGACGAGGCGCTGCGCGCCCTGCACCGGACGGACAGCAAATGGATCGCGGACTGACGGAAAAAGTCCCGTCTGCGCTCCCCTTTCGACAGACCCCGCGCAGCGCCGGGCTTATACTGAACGCACATGGGAAGCTCCCCATGTGCGTTTTTTGTACAAAAGGGGTAGGAGGAGAAAACATGAAGCTCACAAGCTATGTGCAGGACCGGCAGCTCACCATTGCGCTGACCGGCGAGATCGACCACCACAGCGCGCGGGAGATCATGCAGACCGTATCGGAAAAGATCGACCTGTATATGCCGCTGCGCTGCATTCTCGACTTCCGCGACGTCCGGTTTATGGATTCGAGCGGGATCGCCGTCGTGTTGCACACGCTGCGGCGAATGAACACGCTGCAAGGCAAGCTGTTTTTGCAGAACATCCCGGCGCAGCCGTATAAGGTGCTGCGCGCGGCGGGGATCGAAAAGGTCACGGAGATCAGGGAGGAGTGTACCAAATGAGAGGCGAAAACTATATGAACCTGGAGTTTCCGAGCAAATCGGCAAACGAGGCCTTTGCCCGCGCGGCAGTCGCGTGCTTTGCCGCGCAGCTCGACCCGACGCTCGACGAGCTGGGCGACATCAAGACCGCCGTCTCCGAGGCTGTCACGAACTGCATCGTCCACGCGTATCCCGACACGATCGGGCAGATCATTCTGAAGGCGCGGATCCTGGACGGCAACGTGCTCGACATCGTAGTCAAGGACCGCGGGCGCGGTATCGAGGACGTCGAGCAGGCGCGCAAGCCCATGTTCACCACGGGAGGCGAGGAGCGCTCCGGCATGGGTATCACGATCATGGAGAGCTTTATGACCGAATTCCGGCTCAGCTCCGTCCCCGGCAAGGGCACGACCGTACATATGAAGCGCAAGATCATCCGCCGCGGAGGAAAAAAATGATCGCCGAGCAGAGCGAGCTGCTCGCGCTGGCAAAGCAGGGCGACAAGGCTGCAAGCGAAGCGCTCGTCATTGGGAACACCGGCCTGATCTGGTCCATCGCGCGGCGCTATTTCGGTCGCGGCGTCGACCCGGACGACCTGTATCAGATCGGCTGTCTCGGCTTTCTCAAGGCGGTCGAGGGCTTCGACCCGCAGTACGGCACGCAGTTTTCGACCTATGCCGTGCCGAAGATCGCGGGCGAGATCCGGCGCTTTCTGCGCGACGACGGCACGGTCAAGGTCAGCCGCAGCCTCAAGGAGCGCTCCGCGCAGATCAAGGCAACGCGGGCGCGGCTGACCGGCGAGCTTGGCCGAGAGCCGACGCTCGCGGAGCTGAGCGCAGAGACCGGTCTTCTGCCCGAGGAGATCGCCTCTGCCGAGACAGCGACCGGCGCGACGGAGTCCATCCAGCGGCAATGCGGCGAGGACGGCTTTTCGCTGGAGGACGTTTTAACGGACGGAGAAATGGAGGAGCAGATCGTGGAGAAAATCGCCTTGCGCGAGGCGATCGCGTGTCTGACGGAGCGGGAGCAGATGGTCATCAAGCTGCGGTTTTTCCACGGCCTGACGCAGGACAAGACCTCGAAGATCCTCGGCGTTTCGCAGGTGCAGATCTCGCGCATTGAGAAAAAGGCGCTTGCTGCGCTGAAAAGCTACATATGACGCATCGCGGGCGGCCGGTTTTGGGAGAAAACCGCCGCCCGTTTTCGCGCAGGAAGCAAATTTTTTATGATTTCGTCTTGACAAAAGAATACAAATAGTATAAAATAATACCCGCCAATCACGCCAGCGGTTATGCTACTGTGGCTCAGTTGGTAGAGCAGCTGATTCGTAATCAGCAGGTCGCCGGTTCGAGTCCGGCCAGTAGCTCCATGCGCAAGTGAACGAGGGGAAAAGTCTCCTGCAAACAG
>CAMEMX010000032.1 GCA_945927915.1 uncultured Clostridia bacterium | reverse complement strand
CACGGGCAGCATCGTCTCGGCCGCGCCGTAATCGCGCACGGGCAGCACCCGCTGCGCGCCGTGCGCCATCTCGCGGGCCAGCGCGCAGACCTCGTCCGCGTCCACGTCGCCCACGACGCACAGCAGCATATTGGACGGGCAGTAAAACGCTCTGTGGCAGTCATAGAGCATCTCCGCCGTGATATCCCCGATGCTCTCGACGCTGCCCGCGATCGGCACGCGGACGGGATGCCCGGCAAAGAGCGCACCGAACAGGTCCTCCCCGACGCGCGATTCCGCGCTGTCTTCATACATCCGGATCTCCTGCGCGATGATGCCGCGCTCCTTTTCGACGCTCTCGTCCGTGAAGAACGGCGTATAGACCATGCGCATAAGAATGCGCAGGTTTTCCGCGAACTGCTCGGTGCAGGAGAAATAGTAGGCGGTCATGGCATAGCTCGTGAAGGCGTTCGGACTGCCGCCGTGCGCCGCAAAAAGGTTCATCGCGTTCCCGTCGGGCAGATCGAACATCTTGTGTTCCAGATAATGCGCGATGCCGTCCGGCACGCGGAGCGTTTTCCCGTCTAACGTGAATTTCGTGTCGATCGAGCCGAAATCCACCGCGAGGAAGGCATACTTGCGCGCAAAGCCGGGCTTTCTGACCACGCGGACGCGCAGCCCGTCCGGCAGGCGTTCCTCGTAGTACCCTTCCCCGATCTTCGGATAGTCGAAGTAGGTCATGCCGGTTCCCCCTTTAAGAAATAGATCGTATCGAGCGAGAGCTTCTGCGCGGCGCGTTGCAGCTCCTCCACGCGCACGGCGGCGATCTTCCCGGCAAGCGCCGGATAGTCGTCGCAGTCGAGCACAGCCATGCCGCAATAGAATTCGTCCATCTGCGCGGGCGAATCCTGCGCGGCGCGGAGCGAGGAGAGCACCTGCCTGCGTGCGGATTCCAGCTCGTCTTCGGAAATGACGCCCTGCTTGCAGTCGTCGATCTCGTGCAGGATCGCCTGCTTTGCCGTGTCGTAGTTTTCAAACGCGATGCCGGACGAGATCACCATCACGCCCTTGTATTTTTCCAGGCTGGCGCTTGCATAATAGCAAAGCGACAGCTTTTCGCGCACGTTGACGAACAGCTTGCTCGTCATGCCCGCGCCGAGCACCGCGTTGAGCAGGAGCAGGGCGGGATAGTCGGGATCGGCTGCGGTGACGCCGGTGCGCAGACCCATGACCAGCTTACCCTGCGTGACGTCCATCGTCTCGGACAGCTCGCGCACGCCCTGCGCGCTGCGCACGACCTGCGTGCCGAAGGGCGTGATCTCCAACGGCTGCCGCTCCGCGAACACGGGCGCAAACAGCTTTGCCGCCTCCTGCGCGGGGTATCTTCCGGCGTAGAAAACCTCGATCTGCGAGGTGGACAGCACCTTCTGATAGTGCTGCCAGAGCGATTGCGGTGTGATGGCACGCACCGCTTCGACCGTGCCGAGGCGCGGCACGCCGTAAGGCTCGTCCGCGCACATCTCCTGCAGCAGCTTCGTCACCGCGTAGGTGCGCTTATCGTTCAGATTCGCCTCGATCGCGTTGATGAGGTTCTGCTTCTCGCCCTCGACATTGGCGGCGCAAAAAACGCCGTTTTCCGTGAGCGGGTGGTAGAGCACTTCGCTTAAAAACGCGGTCATCGGCGCGAACACGCTCTCGCCCTGCGGCAAAAATGCGTCCTCGACGAAGTCGGCGTAGAAGCCCAGCAGCTTCGTCTCGCCCTTGCGCCGCACCAGCGTGCCGAAGCTCGCGCCGTACAGCTCGTCGAGCTGCACCGAAATGCTGCGGATGTCGGGATACTTCTCCGTCGCGCGCAGCAGCACGCTCGGAAGCAGCGCGTCCTGCGCGGCGTCCTGCTTCGTGTGCGGGCGCAGGAAATTCACGCTGAAGCAGGCCGTCTTGAATTTATCCGTCTGAATTGCGCGCAGGGTCACGCCCGGCGCCAATGCAATCTGAGTTATCATTGCCTTCATCCTTTCGTTTCATCCATTATACACCATTTTCCCAAAAAGGAAAGAGGAAATTCGGCGCGCGGCGCCGGGAACGCAGGTTTTTGACCGCTGCGCAAAAATTTGTCTTGTTATTCTCTGCGGAATCCTGTAGAATATATGCACAAAAGAAACAGGAGATTTGCCCATGCAATGGATCGAAGTGACTGTCCGCACCGCCTCCGAGGGGATCGAGCTGCTGTGTGCGGAGCTGACGAACGCAGGCTTTGACAGCCTCGTGATCGACGACTGCGAGGAATTTGAGGATTTTCTCGAAGCGTCGAAGGACTATTGGGACTATGTGGACGACGCGCTGGCGGCGAAGATGCAAGACCGCTCGCAGGTTCGGCTCTATCTGCCGGAGGACACGGTGCAGCAGGCGCTTGCCGACCTGCGCGTGCTTTTGGCGGAGCTGCCCGGGCGCTATCCGTGCGATTTCGGCCCGCTGACCATCGCGCTGGAGAATGTGCCGCAGGAGGACTGGGAAAACTCGTGGAAGCGCAGCTACCGTCCCCTGCCCGTCGGCGAGCGGCTGCTGGTCGTGCCGCAATGGATGACCGTGGATGATCCCGGCGACCGTCTGCCCATCCTGCTTGACCTCGGACTGACCTTCGGCACGGGCGAGCACGCCTCGACGCAGATGTGTATGCGCGCGCTGGAAAAGCTGGTCAGGGGCGGCGAGCGCGTGGCCGACCTCGGCAGCGGCAGCGGCATTCTCTCCATCTGCGCCCTGCGCCTCGGTGCGCGAAGCGCAGTCGGTGTCGACGTCGACCCCGCTGCGGAGCACATCGCCCGCGAAAATGCCGCGCGCAACGGCTTCGGCGCGGAGCGCTTTCATGCCTGCACGGGCAACGTCGTCACGGACGGAGCGCTCATGCAATCCCTCTGCGAAACGCCATATGACATCGTCTGCGCGAACATCGTCGCCGGCGTGATCGTGCAGCTCGTGCCCGTCGTGCCGCGTCTGCTCAAAAAGGGCGGCCGCTTCCTCTGCTCTGGCATTCTTGCCACGCGCGAGGACGAGGTGCGGCAGGCAATCGCGCAGGCCGGACTGACTGTCATCGGCCGCGAACAGACGGACGAATGGTGCTGCCTGCTGGCAGAATAACTTGACAAAGGAGGGCGGATCATGCTGCGCATTCCTTACCGCAACCGCCTGCTTCTGAAAAAAATACTGCGCATCGTGCTGATCCTGCTGGCGGTGGCGCTGGTGCTGGGCGTCGTGCTGCTGATCTACATCGAGCCGTATATCATCTATGACCGCGACGGCGCACATCTCGACCTGTCGGCAGACGAAAACCAGCCTGCCGCGTCCGAGGAGCTTGCCGCACGTCCGACGATCGAGAACCCGCTGGTGATCTACGACACCAACGCTCCCGTGGAAAAGACCATTGCCGAGATGGGCGGCTACTATATCACGACCGCCATGCTGCAGGATCCTGCCGCCGTGCTCGACGCGGTCAAAAAGCTCGACGAGCCGTGCGCCGTGATGATCGAGCTGAAAAGCATCTTCGGCAATTTCTACTATTCCACCTCCATCGGCGGAGCGCAAAAGGCGGACGTCGATATCCCCGTCATTGACGAGCTGATCTCCTACCTGGTGGACAACAAGTTCTATGTGATCGCCGTGATCCCCGCCTTCAGCGACCGTGCCTTCGCGCTGGACAACCAGTCGTGCGGCCTGCCGCTGTCCAGCGGCGCTTTATGGATGGACGAATACGGCTGCTACTGGCTCGACCCCGCCAACGAGACGGTCAAGTCCTACCTGATGCAGATCGCCCGCGAGCTCTCCGGTCTCGGCATCCGCGAGGTCGTGTTCTCCTCGTTCTGCTTCCCCGAAAGCAGCAGCATCGTCTACGCCTCCGACCTGACAAGCACCGAGATCCTCCGCCAGACGGCCTCGGAGCTGACCGGCTTCTTCACCGGCAGCAACCTGATGATCTCCTTTGAGACGGACGCGGCGGATTTCCCCGTCGATGCCTGCGCCGGGCGGCTCTATGTGCCGGACGTGGACGGCTCGCAGGTCGAGCGCTATGTCCAGCTCTACGGCGGGAGCCAGACGCTGACGGAGCTTGTCTTCCTCGCATCCTCGCGCGACACGCGCTTTGAGAATCAGGCCGTTTTGCGGCCTCTGCTGAGTGAATAAACTTCCGCCTTGCCGCGCGATTTTCGCGGCAAGGCGCGCTTTTTATGAAGAAAAGGTTTGCAATTTGTTTATGATCCTGTTATAATAAATTGGTTATGTATCAATTTTCGCAAAGGGGTTTTTTGTTTGCAGCTTCTGTTTCTCCACGCCGCAGCCGCGCAGGATGGCTTCTGGCCCACGGTCGGCGAAGCCGCGCTGGACGGCCTGAAGGACGGCCTGTGGAGTATTCCGGTACTTTTCCTCGCGTATCTTCTCATGGAGGCGCTTGAGCGCAGCCGCCGCTTCAACGAAGGGCTGCTGCACGGTTTCAGCCGCAAGGCAGGCCCGGCCCTCGGCGGCCTGCTCGGCATCGTCCCGCAGTGCGGCATCTCCGGCGCAGCAGCCACGCTGTTCTCCACCGGCTCGATCACTGTCGGCACGATGCTCGCCGTCTTTTTCGCCACGTCGGATGAAATGCTGCCCATCATGCTCTCGTCGCTCACCGGCGACGGCGGGCCGGGCGTAAAAAGCATCCTGTTCATCGTGCTGACGAAGGCGCTGCTCGGCGTCGCGCTGGGCTACCTTGCCGACCTGCTCCTGCGCCGCTTCATCCGCACGGGCAAGGACATCCACAGCTTCTGCGAGCGCGAGCACTGCGCCTGCGACGAAGAGGAAGGCAGCATCTTCCTGTCCGCGCTGAAGCATACGCTGCGCATCGCGGTCATGCTGATCCTCGTCAATTTCGCACTCAATCTGCTGTTCCTGTTCATCGGCGTGGAAAAGCTGTCCGGCACGATCCTCAGCCGTCCCGTCATCGGCGAAGCCCTGCTCGGCCTGTTCGGCCTGATCCCGAACTGCTCGGTGTCCGTCGTCGTGACGGAGTCCTATCTGAGCGGCGTGCTCGGTCTCGGCGGGCTGTTCGCCGCCCTGCTGTCCAACGCGGGCATCGGTCTGCTCGTCCTCGTGCGGACGAACAAGAATCCGAAAGAGAATGTTGCCATCATCGTCACGCTGTACGTCCTGAGCGTCTTGGCAGGCACCGCCGTCGGCCTGCTGACCGGGTTATTCTGAGAAATCAAAAAATGAGTCTCTCCCTGCGGAGAGGCTCATTTTGCAATTTCGACCGTTTTTCCGTCGCTGACGAGGACGATGTCGCCCAGCTCGTCGGTGCGCAGGACGGTCACGCCCGCATCGTGCAGGCGGGAGAGGACCTCCTCATGCGGATGGCCGTAGCTGTTGTCCTTGCCGACGGAGATGACGGCGTACTGCGGCATGACCTCGTTCAAAAAGCGGTAGGACGTAGACGAGCTGCTGCCGTGATGCCCGACCTTGAGGACGGTCGAGGAAAGCGTCGCGCCGGAGTCCAGCAGCGCCTGCTCGACGGGCGTTTCCGCGTCCCCGGTAAAGAGGAAGCTCGTCTCGCCGTAGACCACGCGCAGGACGATGGAGGTGTTGTTCGTCTCCTCTGCCTGCGGGTCGCAGGCAAGGATGTCGACGCGGGCAGAGCCGAGATAGAAGCTGTCGCCCACGTCGGGGACGATCACGCCGTCCGTCTGCTCGTTGACCGCGCTGACAAAGCTGCGGAAGCACGCCGAATCGTACTCCGTCACGGGGCAATAGACCTTGTCGACCGTGCAGGCGTGCAGCGCGGCGGGCAGTCCGCCGACGTGATCCTCGTGCGCGTGGGTGCAGACGACATAGGAAAGCTCGTCGATGCCCCGTTTTTGCAGCACGGTGTAGATCAGGTCGCTGTCCGCGACGTTGCCGCCGTCGATGAGCATCGACTCGCCGTCACAGAGCACGAGCGCAGCGTCCGCCTGCCCGACGTCGAGGAAGACCACGCGGAAGTCCGGCTCTGCCGGCAGCGGCTCGGCATCCTTCCACGGCGTTCCGCTGACAAGCAGGTAGATGCCCCACAGCGCCACGGCGACGAGGGCGACGAGCCAACTGTATTTGGACGGTTTATTTTTCGATTTCTTTTTCTTCGCTTTTCCAAATTCGACAGGTTTTTTCTGTTTCATATGCTATTCTTTCCTTACAGCTTATCCAATGCGAGCGCACTTCATCTCCCGGCGCAGGCTGCGCCATTGCACAACCGGCTTGCCCTCTGATTCCGTCAGAGGGCGTTTTTTTATTTCAAAAGGCCGTATTTCGTTTTGATGCGGTCGAGCTTTTCCAGCATCGGCTCGCCGAAGAGCCAGAGATAGACCACCGTTGCCGACGCGTGGACGACGTCGACCGGGAAGCCGCTGAGGCAGTAAGCCGCGATGCTCTGCCACGACAGCTCCGTGTACCAGGTGAAGGCGGACGAGACGTTCATGATGAGGCCGTATACCGCCAGCGCCGCGATCGCGCCGAACACCGACAGCGAGACACGCCCCCGGCGCAGGACACCGCGCCGGTAGAGCACGCCGGCAAGAAAGCCCGTCAGTCCCATGGCGAACATCTGCCACGGCGTCCAGGGGCCCTGACCGAACACGATGTTCGACAGCAGCATCGACAGCGCACCGACCAGAAACCCACCCTCGCCGCCGAGGGCGACGCCGGAGATGATGACGAGCGCCAGCACGGGCTTGAAGTTCGGTAGGGCGTAAAACGCCGTGCGTCCGGCAACGGCGAGCGCCGAGAGCACCGCCAGCAGCACCAGCTCCCGCGCCGACGGGCCGCGCCGCTCAAACAGCAGCGCAAACGGCAGCATGATCTCCATAAGGACGAGCAGGGAGATGAACAGATATTTCTGTCCGCCCAGCAGGAAAACGCCGCCGAGGATCGTCGCGGGAACAGCCAAAAGCACCATAAAAAGCGTCAGCCACGTTCGTTTCGTCAGCCGCATTTTTTGCTGCGAAAGCGGCGTGCGGTCACTGCGCCGGCTCACGCACAGCAACAGCGCAACAAGCCCCAGCGCCAAAAGCATATATTGCGCGCTCTGCGGCACGGGGCGGAAAAACGTGAATTTCAGCGGCGTGACGATCTGCAAAAACAGCAGCACATCCAGCACAAGCGCCAAAAGCGCAAGCGTCAGGCGCCACCACGGCAGCGGCTTGACCGCGAGCGGAGCGGACTGTGCGGCGGGCGCGGCCTCCCGCTCGTCATCATCCGCGGAAAAATCCGATACCTCGACGCCGCAGGCTCCGGCAAGCTCCGCGTAGGTCACCGCGTCGGGCAGCAGGCCGCGCGCGATGCGGTTGGCGGAGGTGGTGTAGAAGCTGTTGCCGGAGAAGAACTCCGTCGGCGTGCCCTCGGCGGCGATCGCGCCGTCGAACATCAGAAGGCAGCGGTCTGCGTATTCCGCGCAGAATTCTACGTCGTGGCTGACCATGATGACCGTCCTGCCGCCGTCCAGAAGCCGGCGCAAAATCGCGGCAAATTCGCGCTTGAACTGCGCGTCCATGCCCTTGGTCGGCTCGTCCAAAAGGAGGATCTCCGGCGCAGCCAGAAGGATCTTCGCCAGCGCGCAGCGCTGCTGCTCGCCGCCGGAGAGATCATAGGGATGGCGCTCAAGGAGCTTTTCGAGTTTACATAATCTTGCCGTTTCAAGGACACGCGCCTCGCGCTGCTTCTCGTCCGTGCCGCGCAGCAGCTCCTCCAGCTCGCCGCGCACCGTCGCGCGGACAAAGAGCGTCTGCGGGTCCTGCGGCAGCAGGCCGATGCGCGCCTTTTGCGCATTGCGCACCTTGCCCTGCTGCGGGCGGTGCAGCCCCGCCAGAAGCGAGAGCGTCGTCGTCTTGCCGCTGCCGTTGCCGCCGAGCAGGGCGGTAAACTGCCCGCGATAGAGCCGGCACGACAGGTCGCGCAGCACCTCCGCGCCGTTTTTTTCGTAGCGGAAGCGGACGCCTTGCAGCTCCATGGCAACGTCCTTTTGCGGCCGGAGCGTGCGCGGCGGAACGGCCTTGAGCGGATGCTCCGCGGCATAGCCATGCAGCCACGTCCGCGCGCCGCTGACCGTCAGCTCGCCGCACAGGCGCAGAGGCGTCGGCATGGAGGAATAGAGGGGATGCCGCAGGTCATACAGCTTTTTCGCCGCCTCGGCGGGCGTTCCCTGCGCGATCACGCGCCCGCCGTCGATCACAAGCACGCGGTCGGACAGCGGCAGCGCCTCCTCCAGGCGGTGCTCGCTCAGGAGCACCGTCGTGCCCAGCTCGCGGCGGATGCGCCCGACCGCGTTCAGAAATTCCGACGCGGCGATCGGGTCAAGCTGCGCCGTCGGCTCGTCGAGCAGGAGAACGCGCGGCTGCATCGCCATCACGGAGGCGAGATTCAAAAGCTGCTTCTGTCCGCCGGAAAGCTCGGACACATTCTTATAAAACCAATCCTCGATGCCGAAAAACGCAGCCATCTCCGCCACGCGGCGGCGAATGACGGGCGTAGAAACGCCGAGGCTCTCCAGCCCGAAGGCCATCTCGTGCCAGACCTTGTCCGTGACGATCTGGTTGTCCGGGTTTTGCAGTACGAAGCCGATCTCGGCGGCCTGCTGCCGCCGGTCAAGCGCCGAAAGCGGGCAGCCGAAGAACTCGATCTCGCCCGAAAGCGTGCCATGCGGCGTGAGGGCGGGCTTGAGCGCACGCAGGAGCGTCGATTTGCCGCTGCCGGACGCGCCGATCACGGTGAGGAATTCACCCTCTTCTGCGGAGAAGGTGACGTGTGACAGCGCACATTCGGTCTGTTCGGGATAGGCAAAGGTCAGATCTCTGACCGCGATATGCGCCATTGCAGCGCCTCCTTTGCTTCAAAAATCAGGGGAAAAGCCGCCAAAAGCACAAAGGCCGCGGCGGAAAGCAGCGTCCAAATCCCGGCGCTTCCCTGCATCAGCGGGTAAAACTGCCACGAAAGCGCCCCGCCGAGGGCAGCGCTCACGACGCACGCGCCGGGCACAAGGAGGAAGACCAGCGCAAATCCGTCACGCGGCGTAAAGCGATATAGGCTAAAGGCCGTGCGCTTCGGCAGACCGTAGCCCCGGCTTTTCATGGAATCGGCCGTGTCGAGCGCGTTTTCCAGCGACCAGGTGATGACGATGGAGATCACGCGTCCGGCGTGGCGCAGGCCCTTGCTGTCCGGGCTGAGGCATTTTTGCGCCTCGGACACCTCGCGCACCCGGCGCAGCAGGCGCGGGATGAGGCGCAGGCCCATCGAAAGCGTCAGCGACAGGGCGGGAATGATGCGCCCGAAGAGAAAAACGACCTTGTCCGAGGTGAGGATCGCGTTCCACGAGGTGAACCAGAGCAGCACCGTGGCAAGGCGCACCGCCGCGAAGACGCCGTAGAGGACGGATTCGAGCGTGCAGGCGTTGCCTGACGGGAAATAGAAGAGGATCGTCACGCCCTGGTGGGTGATGAGCGGGTTCAACAGCGCGGTGAAGAGCATGAGCGGCACGACCAGCAAAAGCTGACGCGAAAAGCGCTTCCCGCCGACGCAGGCCAGCGCCGTCAGCGCCGCGAACGCCAGCCCCGCAAGCTGGACGAGCGGATGCGAGACGAACATGGAAAACAGCATGACGAGCAGAAAATAGAGCAGCTCGACAAAGGGATGGAGCTTGGAAAAGCCCGCCATAGCGCACCTCCGGGAGAATATTGCCATAGAAACAGCGGGACATCGAGACGTCCCGCTGTGGGCGCAGTTCTCCCTGAACCGCGCAGCCGTTTCGCCTCAGAAAACCGCTGAGAACAGGCGGGAATATACCGACTTGGCCCATTTTTCTTCCTACTCCCGCCGCCTTCCCGAACGAATCAGTGGCATATCGGCCGTTTCGTTGACCTCACGGTTGCCGAGACACAGTGGACTGTTTCCTCCGCAGCCTGTTCATCCATATAACGCATATAGTCTACCACAGATCGTCCCGAATGTAAACGGATTTTTGTGCCGAATCTACGCAAAGCGGCATAGACTGTGACGAAGGGAGGCATTGCGATGGCACGCTATGTGCTGAAATTCGGCGGCAGCTCGGTCGCGGACGCCGCAAAGCTCTATGCCGCCGCACGAAAGCTTGCCGCCGAGTACCGCGCGGGGCATGAGGTCATCGGCGTGCTGTCCGCGCAGGGCGGCACGACCGATGCGCTTCTGGCAAAGGCGCGCCAGATCGACCCCGATTGCGCCGGGCGCGAGCTGGACGCCCTGCTCTCGACGGGCGAGATCTGCGCCGTCAGCCTCTGCGCGCTTGCGCTCCGGCGGCTGGGCATTCCCGCCGTGAGCCTGTGCGGCTGGCAGGCGGGGCTTCTGACCGAAAGCGTCCACGGCGGCGCACGGGTGCTCAGCCTGCAAAGCGACCGGATCGAGCGGGAGTTACGCGCGAAAAATGTCGTTCTGGTCGCGGGCTTTCAGGGCATAGACAGCGAGGGCGACGTCACGACGCTCGGCCGCGGCGGCTCGGACACGACAGCCGTCGCGCTGGCGGCGTTCCTGCACGCCGACCGCTGCCGCATCTACACGGACGTCGACGGCGTCTACGACAAGGACCCGCGCAAATTCCCCGACGCGGTCAAATACGACACGATCTCCTACGACGAGATGCTGACCCTCGCACGCAGCGGCGCAAGGGTGCTGCACGACCGCTGCGTGGAGCTGGCAAAGCGCACTGGCGTGGAGATCGAGGTGCTTTCGAGCTTCCGCCCGCTGCCCGGCACGGTCGTCCGGCGGTGAGGAATGAAAAAACTTCCGCTTTTTCCCGGGAAATATTGTATTCAGGTGCGTTATCCGATATAATAAAAATGATAACGCACCATTTCAGCAAAGGAGCGACCGAATATGCGGTTAGCGCAGGAAAAGCTCGAAAAGCTCGCCCTCCCGGAGGTCTCCGCCGCCGGACTGCGGGCAATGGAATATGAACGCGGCACGATCTGCCGCGCGGTGGAGGCCGCGCTCCGTCCCGCACTGGACAAGCTCTCTCTCCCACCGGAGGGCGGGTGGCTTGCCTGCGCCTACGCGGAGCTGTGCCACGGCCTGTTCCCCGACCCGGCGCACGCGGCGCTGCCGGCGCAGGTTCGTCAGGCGCTGGCGCTGCTCATCCCCGCGCTGGACGCCGCGCTTGCCTGCGAGGACGCGCCCTTTGACATCCTCACGGATCTGCTGCCGTTTGACGAGGCGCTGTGTGAGGAAAGCCGCGTCCGCGAGGAATACGCGCTGTTTGGGCGGGAGCTTGCCGCCTCGCGCTATCTTCTGACGCTGCGCCTTGCGCGGGAGGTCATGCCCTTTGACCCCGCCTCGCACACCATCGGCGTGCGCAATATCGCAGTCCGCACGGCGCTGCTTGCAAAGCAGGCCGGGCTTCCGGTCGACGTGCCGCTCGTTGCGGCGGCCTCCCTGTGCCACGACATCGGAAAATTCGCCTGCCGCGGCGAGGACGCACGGCGCATCCCCTATTTGCACTATTATTATACCTGGCAATGGCTGACCGACCGCGACATGGAGCACATCGCTCACATCTCCGCCAACCACTCGACGTGGGATCTGGAATTTGAGAATCTGCCCATCGAGTCGCTCCTGCTGATCTACGCCGACTTCCGCGTGCGCGGCACGAGGGAAAACGGCCGCGAGACGGTGCGCATATATCCCCTTTCGCAGGCATATGAGATGA
>CAMEMX010000031.1 GCA_945927915.1 uncultured Clostridia bacterium | reverse complement strand
CACGAGCACCGTCAGCCGTTTTGCGAGCTGGACGAGGAAGCGCTCTTTGACATGGCGGAGCTGTTCAAGGTCTTCGGAGATTCCACCCGCATCCGCATCCTCTATGCGATGTTCGATGAGGAGCTGCGCGTGTCGGACATCTGCGAGGAGCTTGGCATGAGCATCTCGGCCGTGTCGCACCAGCTCCGGCTTTTGAAGCAGGCAAAGCTCGTGCGGTGCCGCCGCGAGGGCAGAATGGCATATTATATGCTGGCCGACGAGCACGTCAAGACGATCATCGGCATGGCAAAGGAACACATTGAGGAGTGAGAAAGATGAAAAAGAGTTATAAATTGCGTGATCTGGATTGTGCAAACTGCGCCGCGAAAATGGAAGCGGCGATCAATAAGCTGCCGCAGGTCGAGGCGGCGACCGTCAGCTTCTTTACGCAGAAAATGACCGTCACCTACGCCGAGGGCGTCGACGAGGCGGAGGCGCTGGCGCAGATCAAAAAGTGCATTCGCCGCGTGGAGCCGGACTGTGAGGTCATCGGATGAAACGCAGGCAAAAGCTCCTTCTGGGGCGCATCCTTGCCGCGGCTGCGCTGTTCGCGGTGGGACTGTTTTTGGACGGCTGGTGGAAGGCGGGCTTCATGCTTGCCTCCTGGCTGGCAGCGGGCTATGACATCGTGTGGTCCGCGCTGCGCAACATCCTGCGCGGACAGGTGTTCGACGAGAAGTTTCTGATGACGTTGGCGACGGTCTGCGCCCTTGCCATGCAGGATTGGGGCGAGGCGGCTGCCGTCATGGTGCTGTTTCAGATCGGCGAGCTGTTTGAGCAGCTTGCCGTCGAACGCTCCCGCCGCTCCATCTCCGCGCTCATGGACATCCGCCCGGACTTCGCCACCGTTCTGCGTGACGGCGAGGAGGTCGTGACCGACCCGGAGGAGGTTCAGCCCGGCGACATCCTGCTGGTGCGCGCCGGCGAACGGATCGCGGTGGACGGTGTCGTCGTGGAGGGCGAAAGCTCGCTTGATACAGCGAAGGTCACGGGCGAGGCCATGCCCGTCGATGTCCGCACGGGCAGCACGGTCGTCTCCGGCAGCGTGAACCTGAGTGGTGTGCTGAAGATCCGCGCCGAGAGCGCCTATGCGCAGTCAACCGTTGCGCGGATCTTAACATTGGTCGAGGCCGCAGCGGAGCAGAAGGCGGGAGCGGAGCGCATGATCACGAAATTTGCGCGGTATTATACGCCCTCGGTCATCGGTGCGGCGGTGCTGCTGGCGGCGATCCCGCCGCTCTTTTTCGGACAGCCGTTTTCCGAATGGCTGACCCGAGCTCTGACCTTCCTTGTGATCTCGTGCCCCTGTGCGCTGGTCATCTCCGTGCCGCTGAGCTTTTTCTCCGGCATGGGCGCGGCAGCCAAGCTGGGCGTCGTGGTCAAGGGCGGTGTGGCGCTGGAGCAGCTTGCGCAGACAAAGGTCATGGTCTTTGACAAGACCGGCACGCTGACGTGCGGCGAATTCTCCGTGCGCAATATCGACTGCGCACGCGGCACGGAGACGGAGCTTCTGCGCGTCGCGGCGCTGTGCGAGCAATATTCCAACCATCCCGTTGCGCAGGCGGTGCGCGACGCCTGCCCCTCGCCGGGCGGGACGGCGCAGGACATTCAGGAGCTTGCCGGGCGTGGCATCGTTGCGCGGGTCGACGGCAGGGAGGCTGCGGTCGGCAACCGCCGCCTGATGGAGGCGTTCGGCATCACGCCGCCGGAGCTGAACCGCGTGGGCACGGTGCTCCATGTCGCGCACGGCGGGCACTATCTCGGTTCGATCGTCGTAGCCGACACCCTGCGGGAAAATGCCGCCGCGACGCTGGACGCCCTGCGCGGGCAGGGCGTCGAACGGACGGTCATGCTGACGGGCGACAACGCCCTTGCGGCGGACTATTACGCCAAGCAGTGCGGCGTGACGGAATACCGCGCCCAGCTTCTGCCGCAGGATAAGGTCGCTGAGCTGGAAAAGCTGCTGCGGTCGCGGCAAACGGGCGAAAAGGTCGCCTTTGTCGGTGACGGCGTGAACGACGCGCCTGTTCTGACGGCGGCAGACGTCGGCATCGCAATGGGTGGCGTCGGCTCGGACGCTGCGGTGGAGGCGGCGGATGTCGTCCTGCTGAACGACGATTTTTCCAGGCTGCCGCGCCTGCTGCGCGTAGCAAAGCGCACCTGCCGCATTGCCAGGCAGAACATCGTTTTTGCGCTGGCGGTCAAGGCGGTGTGCATGGTGCTCGGCGCGCTCGGCTACGCACCGATGTGGCTGGCGATCTTCGCAGATGTCGGCGTCGCGGTGCTGGCGATCCTCAACGCCCTGCGCGCCATGCACGAGGCGGCATAACAGAAAAGGAAGGCACGAAGCGGCCTTCCTTTTCTGCATTCTGTCATTGAATGGAACGTATATGCGAATGATTAACAATATTTGGAGCTTTATTCTGTTTTTTGCATGTCTATAAGTAATAATGCACAAAACGCGAAGCTGAATTGTGAACAAATTGGAAAATTATGATGCGGCCTATGGTTTTCCACTTGTATATTCGGGAAGAATGTGATATGATGTCTCCGGTGGCGCTGTATCCTAGTCAAAGCGCGCCGGTCTCGAAGAAGGGCCTAAAAATCCTTTAAAGGGCATATCGATGAAGTCCCTGGTGCTTGCTTTTTTCGCCCAGATTAGGGTGGGTGCTGGGGGTTAAGGTTATCGGGCGAGGAGTAATGGCATACACCGACCGACCCGATTTCCGCGGAGACCTGCTATTGTGCGACAGCCGTCCAGTGGCATCTTATCGCAACCCGGACTGCGTACGAAACAGGAGTAGAACCTGCAATGCGGTGCACAGAATCGTGTGCTGTGTGCAGCGTAGCCTGCCTTGCGTGGACATGCGGGGATAGAGGAGCGAAGCGTTTCCGGCCGTGGCCGCGGCCGAGGGCGATATTGCCTCTTGAAACCATGCCTGCAAAAGAGGATAGAACCGGCGAGCAATGTTGTGGAAAACACCTAGGCTGACTTTCCCCAAAGGGCAGATAAAGGATTGCAGTGCGGACTAAGTGGCAATCGGGTATCGGACGCGGCAACGCTCCGACAAGGCTTTAATCGGAAACGACCATTTGGCAACGGATGGCAGCCGAAGGGGAAATCCAACCCGACCTAAGCCGTAAGATTTACTTTATCTGCTGCCACCGCTCTTTTTCCGTTTGCGCCCGTGTGGGCGAGAACATATTTATCTGGAGGAACCGTTTTGCACACCAACGACCCCGAACCCCGAAGTAAGAAAAACAAGAAAAAAACCAGGAAACACAGCAATGCCCGCTGGATCGTAACGATATTTTTTGTAGCGGTTCTGATCTCCTCGGCAATCTCCTTCCTGTCCTCCAGCATCATGGAAGACGCCGGGATTGTCGAGGCATTTGCTGTCCTGCTGTTTATCGTCCTGCTGGGCATCGTGTTTGACGTCATCGGTGTCGCGGTCATGTCCGCGGGGGAGAAGCCTTTTCATTCAATGGCGGCAAAAAAGGTGCCGGGCGCTGCGGAGGCGCTGAAGCTCCTGCGCAACGCGGAAAAGGTCTCGAGCTTTTGCAATGACGTCGTCGGCGACATCTGCGGTGTCGTCTCCGGCTCCGCCTCGGCGGTGATCGCCGTGAAGGCGCTGACCGATCTCGGCTCCGATGCGGTCGGACAGCTTGTGATGTCCGCCGTGGTCGCGGGCGTGACGATCGCGGGAAAGGCGTGCGGCAAGAATATTGCCATGCACAATTCCACGCAGATCGTCCATCTGGTCGCCAAGCCGATCTACTATATAAAGTCACTGTTCCGCAAAAAGCCGCGGAAAAGAACGTGACGCATTTGACAGGTTGTGTAACTTTTGAGTTTACTGGATGAAATCAGATCCGCCGAGGATCTCCGCGCGCTGGATATGCAGCAGCTTCGCCTGCTGTGCGATGAGCTGCGGCAGTTTCTGGTGATGAATGTCGCCCGGACGGGCGGACATCTCGCTTCGAACCTCGGCGTGGTGGAGCTGGCGGTCGCGATCGAGCGCGTGTTCGACACGAGCAGGGACCGTCTGCTCTTCGACGTGGGACATCAGTCCTATGTGCATAAAATACTGACCGGCCGGCGCGAGGGCTTTTCCTCGCTGCGCTCCTACGGCGGGCTTTCCGGCTTTCCCAAGCCGTCGGAGAGCGCGACGGACGCCTTTGTCGCAGGTCACGCTTCCTCGTCTGTCTCCACCGCCCTCGGCATGGCGCGGGCAAGGACGCTTTTGAAGCAGGACTATCATGTGATCGCCCTGATGGGTGACGGCGCGCTGACGGGCGGCCTTGCCTACGAGGGCCTGAACGACGCCGGCGAAAGCAGGGAGCCGTTCATCGTGATCCTGAACGATAACGGAATGTCCATCACACCGAACGTCGGCGGCATCGCGCGGCATCTTTCGATCCTGCGCACGCGCCCGGGCTATTTCCGCCTGAAAAAAGCCTACCGGACGGTGACGAGCGCCCTGCCCGGCGGGAAAGCGGTCTACCGCTTCACGCACCGCATCAAGGAGCGCTGGAAGCGGATGCTTCTCGGCTCGACGCTGTTTGAGGAGATGGGCTTTGCCTATTACGGCCCGGTGGATGGGCATGACCTTGCGCGGCTGGAATATATGCTCAAGCTCGTCAAGGCGTGCAACAAGCCCGTTTTGCTCCATGTCATCACGCAAAAGGGCAAGGGCTATGCGCCGGCGGAGCTGAGCCCGGACGTATTCCACGGCGTCGGCGCGTTCGACCCGGAGAGCGGCAAGCCGCCTCTTTGCGCGCATCTGCCTTCCTTTTCCGAGACGTTCGGCAGAACGCTCTGCCGCATCGCCGCGAAGGAGCCGCGCGTCTGCGCGATCACCGCTGCCATGGTGCACGGCACCGGCCTGACGGAGTTTTCCTCGCGCTTCCGGGAGCGCTGCTTTGACGTGGGCATCGCGGAGGGACACGCGGTTTCCATGGCGGGCGGCCTTGCCATGCAGGGCATGATCCCCGTCGTTGCGATCTATTCGACCTTCCTGCAGCGTGCGTATGATATGCTGTTGCAGGATGTGTCTATGCTGAATCTTCATGTGGTCTTCGCCGTTGACCGCGCCGGTCTGGTCGGCGAGGACGGCGAGACGCACCAGGGCGTTTTCGACGTCAACTATCTGCGCTCCGTCCCGCATATGCAGATCCTGTGTCCCGCCAATCAGGCGGAGCTGGAGATCATGCTGCGCAGGGCGGTGCTGGAGATGGACGGGCCTGTCGCGGTGCGCTATCCGCGCGGCTGCGACGGCGCGTTTACCGCCGTCGCGGACAGCCCCGTCGTGCGCGAGGGCACGGACATCACCCTCATCACCTACGGCACGCTCATCAATAACGTCCTTGCTGCTGCGCAGGAGCTGCAAACGCTGGGCGTCAGCGCCGAGGTCATCAAGCTGCCGAGCGTTAAGCCGATCGACATTGCCACGATCGCGGCTTCCGTCCGCAAGACGAAGCATCTGCTCGTCGCGGAGGAAGCGGTGTGCATCGGCTGCGCGGGCAAGGAGATCGCCGCCCTGCTGCGCACGAGCGGCATCGTCGTGCCGACGAAGCTGGTCAACATCGGCGACCGCTTTGTGCCGCACGGCGCGGTCAAGCGGCTGCATGAAATGCTCGGACTGGACGCAAAGTCCCTTGCAAGGTCTGCACAGGAGGTGCTGCACGGTGAAGCATAAGGAACGCCTGGATATTCTCCTGACGGAGAAGGGCCTGTGCGAGAGCCGCAGCCGCGCGCAGGCGCTCATTATGAGCGGCGAGGTCTATGTCAACGGACAAAAGTGCGACAAGGCCGGCACGCCGGTGGACAGCGAAGCGCTCATCGAGGTGCGCGGCAGCGTCTGTCCCTATGTCAGCCGCGGCGGTCTGAAGCTGGAAAAAGCGCTGCGCGATTTCGGCGTCGATCCGACCGGCTTTGTGTGCAGCGATTCCGGCGCCTCCACGGGCGGCTTTACCGACTGCCTGCTGCAAAAGGGCGCCAAAAAGGTCTTCGCGATCGACGTCGGCTACGGTCAGCTTGCCTGGAGCCTGCGTACGGACGAACGCGTCGTGTGCATGGAGCGGACGAACATCCGCTATGTCAAGCCGGAGGATCTGGGCGAGCCGCTCGACCTTTCCGTCGTTGACGTCTCGTTTATCTCCTTGAAGATCGTCCTGCCCGCGATCAAGGCGCTGCTCAAGCCGACGGGGCAGATCCTCTGCCTCATCAAGCCGCAGTTTGAGGCCGGCAAGGACAAGGTCGGCAAAAAAGGCGTCGTCCGCGACCCTGCCGTTCACGCCGAGGTGCTGGAGAATTTCCTCACGCTGGCGGCTGAATTGCAGCTTACGGTCAGGAATCTGACGTTTTCCCCTGTCAAGGGGCCGGAAGGCAACATTGAATTTCTGGGGCATTTGTCCATGCTCCCCGATGGCGGGATCGTGCCGGACGTCCGCGCGCTGGTCGCCGCCGCCCATGAAGCGTTATGAAGAAAGTTGTGATGACCCCGAACCCGTATCGGGACAGAAATTTCAGATATGCCAACCTTGCCGAGAAGATCCTGCGTGACGCCGGCATCGAGACGCGCATTTGCCTCGCCTTCGATGTGGACAAGAGCTTTGAACTGCCCGGCGACGTCGTGCTGCACGACCTGACGCACGAACTGAAGGACGCCGACCTGCTGATCTGCTTCGGCGGCGACGGCACCATTCTCCATGCCTCCAAGGCTGCGACCCGTGCAGGTGTGCCGATTCTCGGCGTCAACATCGGCACGATGGGCTTCATGGCTGAGCTGGAGAGCGGCGAACTGAAGGCGCTCAACCGCCTCGCTTCGGGGGATTACACCGTCGAGGAGCGCATGATGCTCCACGTCCGGGCGGAGCGCGACGGCGAGCTGCTTCTGGAAGAGGAAGCGCTCAATGATGCCGTCATCACCAAGGGCGCGGTCGCTCGCATCGTCCAGATGGCGGTGAGCTGCGACGACGTTGAGATCATGAGCTTCGGCGGCGACGGCGTCATCGTCTGCACGCCCACCGGCTCGACGGCGTATTCCATGTCCGCCGGCGGCCCGATCGTCGAGCCGACCGCACAAAACATCATCATCACGCCGATCTGCGCCCACGATATGCGCACGAAGACCGTTGTTACCTCCGCGCAGCGGGTGATCACCGTCGAGATCGGCCGCATCGGGCGGAAAAGCGCCTTCCTGTCCGTTGACGGCGGCAGGGCGCTGCGCCTGAACACCGGCGACCGCCTGACCATCACGCGCTCCAGTTACACGACGAAGCTCGTTCACCTGAGTGACCGCAGCTTTTTCGAGATATTAAAGAATAAATTTAAGTAGGTGCAGCCATGAAATCAAAACGCCAGAAGAAGATCTTGGAATTGATCACGGAAAAGTCCATTGAGACCCAGGAGCAGCTCCTGAACGAGCTTCTCGAAAGCGGCTTCAAGAGCACGCAGGCGACCGTTTCACGCGACATCAAGGAGCTTCGCATCATCAAGACGCTTGACGGACTGGGCGGCTACCGCTATGTTGTCCCCCGTCAGGAGGAGAGCGACAAATTCGACGCGCGCTTCCGCGTCATCTTCCGCGAGTGTGTGACGAGCATCGACTTCGCGCAGAACCTCGTCGTCGTCAAGACGATGCCGGGACTCGGCGCCGCTGCGGGCGCGAACATCGACGCGCTGCATATGCCGACAGTCATCGGTACCCTCTCCGGCGACGATACGACCCTCGTCATCATGCGCGACACGGAGGCCGCCATGCAGTTCTGCGCAGAGATCCGCAAGATGTTTGACTAAGAAGGGAACCGACCATGCTCCGTCTGCTCCATATCGAGAATATCGCCGTGATCGAGCAGGCGGACATCCTGTTTGAGGACGGCTTCAATGTCCTGACCGGTGAAACGGGTGCGGGCAAGTCCATCGTGATCGACGCAATCTCCGCCATCTTGGGCGAGCGCGCCTACCGCGATATGATCCGCACGGGAAAAAACAAGGCTTCGGTGCGCGCCATCTTTGACCGCGTGCCGGAGCTTGCGTGGTTTGCGGACAACGGCGTGCCGTTTGAGCAGGAGCTGACTGTCCGCCGGGAGATCTATCTCGACGGCAAGAACGACTGCCGCGTCAACGGCGTGCCCGTGACGGTCGGCGCACTCAAAAAGCTCGGGCTGCGCCTGATCAACATCCACGGGCAGCACGATTCCGCCGCCCTGTTTGACGAGGCGTCCCACCTGACGCTGCTGGATTGCTTTGCCTGCGACGAGGCACTGCTGGAGCAATATGCCGCGCAGTATCAGACCGTGCAGTCCCTGCAGCGTGAGATCAACCGGCTTTCCATGGACGAGAGCGAAAAGCTCCGCCGGATGGAGAGCCTCAAATTCCAAATCGACGAGATCACGCGCGCTTCGCTCGCGCCGGGCGAGGACGAGACGCTGGAAGCCCGACGCAAGCTCGTGCAGAATGCGGAGAAGCTCTCCGACGGTTTGCATGACGCGGCGCTCGGCCTGAACGGCGACGATGAGACGGAGGGTGCCGCCGCGCTTTTGGCGCAGGCGGAGCGAGCCCTCTCCCGCCTGACGCGCTATGACGAATCGCTCGCCCAGCTCCACGCCACGGTGTCCGACCTCATGTATCAGGTGCAGGACGCGGCAGAGCAGGTGAGCGACAAGATCTATTCGCTCTCCTATTCCGCTGATGAACTGGAGCGCATCGAAGAGCGCCTGGATACGATCCACCGTCTGCGCCGGAAATACGGCGCGACCTGCGAAGACATCCTTGCCTATTGCGCCAAGGCGCAGCGGGAGCTGGAGGAGATCGAATTCGCCGACGAGCGCATGGAACAGCTCAAGCGCAAGCTTCAATCGGCGCAGCAGGCGGCGTGGGACGCGGCAAAAGTCCTCCGCGCGGCGCGAAAGACTGCGGCAGAGACGCTGACGGAGCGGATCTTGCGCGAGCTTGCCGATCTGGACATGAAAAAGGTGCAGTTCTCCTGCGTCTTTTCCGAGACGGAGCTGACACCCTTGGGTGCGGACGCGGTCGCGTTTTATATGTCCGCCAACCTCGGTGAGGCGCTCAAGCCGCTGAGCAAGGTCGCCTCCGGCGGTGAGCTGGCGCGCATCATGCTGGCGCTCAAAAATGTCCTTGCCGAGCGCGACAAGGTGCCGACCCTGATCTTTGACGAGGTCGACACCGGTGTCTCCGGCCGGGCGGCGCAGCGCGTTGCGGAAAAGCTCCGCGCCGTATCCAAAAACAAGCAGGTTCTGTGCGTGACGCATCTGCCGCAGCTTGCGGCGCTTGCCGATACGCACTTCCTCATTGAAAAGAGCGAACGCGACGGAAGAACCTTCACCGCCGTCACGCCCTTGGACTTTGACGGCAGAAAGCGGGAGCTTGCCCGCATCATCGGCGGCACGAGCATCACGGAAACCACGCTGCAAAGCGCGGCGGAGATGCTTGGCGGCAGGGCGTCAGGAAAGGAAGGCTTATGATGAGACAAAAACAAGGCAGCAGGAGGGCTTTGGCGCTCCTGCTGCTGCTGTGTGTGCTGTCTGCGTTTGTGCCGCAGGCGGCAGCCATGCCGGACAGCTTTTTTACCCAGCATCCGGACTGGCACTTCGATCTGACGAAGGAGCCGGATCGCGCCATGACCGTGGAGGAGTATATCGCTCTTGTGCGGGCGTATTCCTACTGGTCGGTCGGCATCGACGGCGAATCCCCGCGTGACCGTGACGGCGATCTGCCCTCGGCTTGGGCGGCACCCTATGTCCGAGAGGCGGCGAAGTACGGCATCATCGACCCCAAAACGGTCGACTACAGCCAGCCGATCACCCTTGGCATGGCAATGGAGATCATCGTCCACAGCAAGGGTCTGCACGGCTTCAACGCGATTAACCTCTACGACTTCCGCGGCACGGAAGGCCTGACCAATGAGCAGCGCCTGTGCCTGAACACGGCGGTCGATTACGGCATTTTGCGCTATACGCCCAAAATGGATGTCTCCACGCTGCTCCTGCGCCGGGATCTGGAGAGCAAATACCTGATCCCGTGGCCCGACAAGGTGCTGACGCCCGTCGTCGGGCAGCAGCAGCGCTC
Source organism: uncultured Clostridia bacterium (assembly GCA_945927915.1). GTDB lineage: Bacteria > Bacillota > Clostridia > Oscillospirales > Oscillospiraceae > JAZOXB01. The sequence goes on along the minus strand of CAMEMX010000031.1, from coordinate 1,717 downwards.
CGCGAACTACCGCTATAGCCTGGCGTTCTTTGAGGACTGCTATAATGACGGCGAGAAGGGACGCGCACAGGTCGAGGTTTTGAAGCAAAACAGCGATTCGTTCAACGTTGTCTCGCTTGATTGCCTCTATATGATGCAGAGCAAGGTCAACGAGGCCAACAACGGCAGAAGCTATATCGGTGAATTCATCACCCACGATATGCTCGGAAACGCAGATCCGCAGCTTGAGCTGCTCTCGTTCTGCAAGGAAAAGGGCATTTCGGTGCTCGGCGGCGTGATCGTCTACTATGACGATTCCATTCTCCGCTGCCTCGCGGCGGACGACGCAGCCATCGACGCCGCGGTGCGGGAGATGCTGGACATCGTCCGCAAATATGATCTCGACGGTCTGAATCTCGATGTTGAATTCGGCGGCAACACCTACCGCACCGTCTACAGCAAGCTCGTGACAAAACTTTCGGCAGCGTTGCACGCCGAGGGCAAGACGCTGATGCTGACGGTCGGCGGCGTGATGTGGGACAAGGACGAGGCTGCGACGATCTATGACTACGATGTCGTTGCCAAGGCCGCAGACCTTGTGACGGTCATCACCTATGACCTGCACAGCGCCCGCGCTTATACGAACAGTGCCTCCGCGCAGTACGGCGAGATCAGCAACCTGACCTATACCTCCCGCTGTATGCGCTATGCCGCGACGGTCATCGGCGCGGACAAGGTGCTTGTGGGCATCGGCGGCTACGGCATCCGCTTCAACACCACCGACCACACGGCACAGAACATCACCATGCCGGAGGTTTGGGCGCTGCGTGACAAGCACGGCGCACAGGAAAAGACCACCGACGCCGCTGTGGACGACCGCTGGTTCACCTTCTCCGAAAACGGGAAGAACTACATCGTTTATTACGAATCCGAGGCAGGTATCCGCAGAAGAGCTGCCCTTGCGCCGGCGTATGGGCTTGCTGGCATTGCGGGCTTCTACGTCGGCGGCGGCTATACGGAGCTGTTCGACCAGATGGGAAAGCGGCTGACCGATCTGCCGTTTACGGACGTCGACCCGACCCAGTGGTACTGCGAGGGCGTGGAATACGCCTTTGAGAACAAGCTCTTTAACGGCATGAGTCCGACGACCTTCGAGCCGGAGACGGCAATGACGCGCGCCATGCTCGTCACGGTGCTGTGGCGCTATGAGGGTGAGCCGCAAGCCAATGGCGGCGTGCAGTTCACCGACGTGCCCGCGAACGAATGGTATGCAAAAGCGGTTGCATGGGCGAGCGAGAACGGCATCGTCGGCGGCATCGGACACGGGAAATTTGCGCCGGAGGACAACGTGACGCGCGAGCAGATGGCGGCTATTTTGTACCGCTACGCGCAGAGGAAGGGCTATTCGACGGCGAACCGCGCAGACCTAAGCGCCTTCCCCGACCATGCGGCGGTCAGCAATTGGGCGAAAGATGCTGTCTCTTGGACGGTTTCCGCCGGTATTATCGGCGGCTCTGACGGCCGCCTCCTGCCGGAGGGCAACGCGACCAGAGCGCAGGTCGCCACGATCCTGATGCGCTTCATCCGCTTTTCCAGCCTTGGAGAAGCGTACAGAATCATCGAGATCCGGTGAGTCGGGTATTATGGAAAAGATACCGCAAAGCACAGCGGAATGCTGAAAAAGGGATAGAAAGAGATAAAACATGAAACAAAGGATCAGAAGACACTTTCAGTCGGA
>CAMEMX010000030.1 GCA_945927915.1 uncultured Clostridia bacterium | reverse complement strand
GCGGCACGCAAAAGCCCGCGCCGCAGGCAGAAAGATACTGCCCGCATTGCGGAGCAGCCAATAACGCGGGCGGCGCGTTCTGCACGGCCTGCGGAAGCAGGTTGAAAACGGAGCCAATCAAGTCCGGCAAAAAAAGGACCCGTATTTTGATGATAAGCATCGCAGCCGCGGCTGCGTGCTTCCTGCTGACCGCGGGTATTTTCCTGCTGGCAAACGCGGGAAAGCCGGAAGCAGAGCCGGGCGCGCCCGCCGCAGACGCGGAGCGCAGCGAACCGACGGCGCCCACAGCGGAGGCAGTATCGCAATCGCCCGACTTTCTCTATGGAAGCTGGTATTCCTACTCCGGCGGAACGGCGTACCCGAACGCGGGCTATATCGTCGGCGCGGACGTGACGGAGCTGCATCTGGAGCGCACGATGGAGGCGACGCTCCTGCATTATGTGACAAGCAGCGATATCTATTACTCCTATACCGGCACCTGGAGCGCGACCGTCCTGTCCGAAGACACGGCGCGGATCACGCTGCAGCTCTCCGGCGGCTACCTCGGTCTGGGCGATTCGGAGGAGGAACCGCACGACCCGTACAATGCGATGATCACGGTGCGCGTCGACGGAGACTTCCTGACGGTGACCGGGACGGAGGACGAGCAGTCCCCGTTCGCGGGGAGAACGCTTGAGCGCGATTTGTCGCGGGAGGACTGGGTCGAGCGCGAGCTGTCCTCGGTCGTGCGGCAGATCACGCCGGAGGAGGCGCATTCCATATATGAGACGTTCTTCTGTGAGAATTATTCCTACACCGACCTGGTGTGTCTGGCGGATGTGACCCACGACGGGCTTGACGAGATGATCGTCGTGCACTTCTGTGACGAAATGAATGCAAGGGTCGAAGGTCTTGTCTATACCATTGACGAAAACCGGCAGGTCGAGCTGATCTTCACCAAGGTCGGCTCCTCGTGCAACGCAGGAGGGTTCTTTAACTGGTATATTCAGCAATCCCCGACGGGCTTCCTCCTGGCGAGTGAGGACGGACATTGGAGCACCGGGCACGGAACGCTTGTCTATCACGAGTATTATCTTACCCGGAGCGGCGGGATATGCGATGTTGCGTCCGTCAGCGTCACAAGCCTTGATTACAGCACGGACGAAGCAATCACCGCTGCGTTTGACCGGTATAAAGCTCGCATCGCGGAGCGGAAGGCGAGCTTCTACACCATCTATTCCTTCCCGCAGAACGGATATGACGAGGATACCATCGCATTGTATCCGATGCAGCCGTCGGACATATTCTTCATTGAAGAGCCGGACGAAAACGCAATCATCGGGCATTGGACCTATAACCACGAGCTGTACGGCCCGGTCGGCGTTTTCACCTTTGAGCCGGACGGCACAGGCAATATCAGCATATTCGGCGATGTGAAATATGAATATACCTATTCTGTGATCGACGACACGGCGTTTCTGAACATTGACGGAAAGACCTCGGTTTGCACATTTGAACGCAGCGGAAACGAAATGTACTGGTACATGGGCGGTCAAACCTACTACCTGACCTGGCGCGACGAGTAGATCATTATCCTCTGAACAAATCGGCTTCAGCGCTCGGCGGATCCTTTGCCGCAGCTTCTCGGTTTGCGACAAAATCTCTCGCTGACCGCTCTTGCGGATTGATTCAGAGCTTCCTTAAAATAGCTTCAAATACCTGGAGGGGAAAATGGTTTGTCAAAAATGCGGAAAGCCAATTGAGAATGCGAGTGCGTTTTGCCGGCATTGCGGGGCAAAAATCGAGCGCTTCGCAAACAACAGCCAAAATCCCGGCGGCACGCAAAAGCCCGCGCCGCAGGCAGAAAGATACTGCCCGCATTGCGGAGCAGCCAATAACGCGGGCGGCGCGTTCTGCACGGCCTGCGGAAGCAGGTTGAAAACGGAGCCAATCAAGTCCGGCAAAAAAAGGACCCGTATTTTGATGATAAGCATCGCAGCCGCGGCTGCGTGTCTTGCGCTGATCACGGGCGCTTTCCTGCTGGCAAGACCGGGCTCCTCCGAGGCAGGGCATGAGGCGTCTGCCGCTTATTCTGCGGACGAAGCGCCGGAAGCGCCTGCAACGGAGAAATCGTCGCAGCAATTAAAGGAAGGGCAGATACGAATCAGGGGTGATGTATCGGCCGTGCTTGCCTACGCTGAACAAATCGTCCGGACATCAAATGTAACGCGCATCTATATGTTCGACATGGACGGTGACAACATCAGCGAGCTGATCCTCCGGACGGCGACCTGTGAAGCGGATGCGCTGTATGAGTTCTATTCCTACCGTAACGCAAGCCTGCTTCCTCTGGGCAGCATCTCTGCCGGACACAGCGGCCTGTATATTCAGAAAGGCAAGCTGATATTGCATTTCGGAGATATGGGGCATGAAAAGGTCAATGAATTGACTTTGCAGCAAAACAGCGTCATCAGCACCTGTACGCTGGAACGCGAGCTCACCGGGGAGGAAGAATACCTGCGCTTTTTCAAAGAGCCCTGTTATTCCGAAGCGCCGGATATGTCTGTTCTAAGCAATACTTATGTTGTTTCCGAAGAACGGATCGCAGACACTGCGGATTATTATGTGCGCCAGGGTGACTGCTTTACAGACGGACGGATCTACTACCAGGTTCTTCGTGACGGGCAGCTCCTCCGCGTAGATGCCGCTTCGGGTGAGGTTTGTACGCCGTTCGGCTATGTGATGGATTATACTGCGCTGTTTGCCGTCACGCAGGAGCGTCTGTATTTCATCTATGACGAGCCGGAAGAATGGTGGGGCATCCAGGTGTTCTCCTATACGATCGAAGGGGATGATTTTCAGGATCTCGGCGGCGGCTGGGAGGCGGAATTCCGGGACGGCATGATCCTGCTGGAGGGCTTCCGCTCGGATGTCAGCCCGAAAAGCGTTACCGTGATAGACGCGCATGACCGTATGCTCGTTTCAATGGCCGATGCCTGGGACGCAGCGATCTGCAATGGCGCGGTGTATTATCTTGCGGTGGATTTCGACGCCTGGAGCAGCAATAAGCCCTATGTGATGCAGGAATATCGTGTGGATTCCTCCGGGCAAACGCCGATCGCTGCGTTTGAAATGACGAACGAGTTTGCAAGGATCGACGAGGGAACGATCTGCATTACGCAGGGATGGGAGCCGTATACCAGCGTCACCTATGATCTGCTGACCGGGAAAGAAACGTGATCTGCCCGCGCGAGAGAGATAATATGGAGGCATTATGCCGGAATGATCATCCTGGTATGTCAAAAGCGTAAATTGCAAGAAAATAAAGGGGGAGAGAAATGATTTGCAGAAAATGCGGAAGCTTTATTGCAGAAGACAGCTCGTTCTGCGCCTGTTGCGGAGAAAAAGCTGCCCCTGCCGCACCTTCCACTCCGTCCGCCGGCGGGTTTTTCACCGTTGCGGGAAATCTTGACGGTTCCGCTGGCACACACGAGATATCTGCCGTATCACCGGAAACGAAAAAAGCAAGCGGCACGGCGGCTCTGCGCATTTCAAGATCACTTATGTCCGGCTGTTCCGCCGATGAGCCCGGAGCGAATGAACCGGGTGCAATGGGTCTGCCCGGAACTTCGAAAGAATCCGGTGGCAGCGGACTTACGGGGTGCGTGACTTCCGGGCCGAAGAAACACTGCACCAATTGCGGTGCAGAAACAAAGGAAGACAGCAAATTCTGCGCAGTCTGCGGCAAAGCGGTAAATACCGCAGCCGGTTATTCTGCTGAAAAAAAGAAGAACGCCTCGAACAAGAGAAAGTATCTGATCGCGGGAATCAGTATCGCTGCCTGCTTGCTGCTGCTCGTTAGTCTTGCAATACTCTTGCCCGCAGCCCGTGTCAATAGCAGTAATTGGGATCGTGGGAAATTAGACACAAATCTTGAAACGGAAGCACCCAAAATAGATACGGCGTATCCAGACGCTGTTAGCCGGGCGCCCCTCAATGTGATCACGGTAGAAAAAGCAGAAGAAGACTTGCGCGAAAATAAACAGCACGAGTGTTTGGAAAATGGCACGGTTACATTTGACACAGTGACATATGAATATCCCACTATAGATTCCGTGAATGCAATTTACTGGTTTGACATTGCTGTCCCGTGGGAATACGGTAGTGAGAATTACCGTGCGAAAATAACTTATAGCAATGTTGATGACGAGTTTAGACTTTCCGGCGCTTATGATGCATGTGAAATCTGGCAAGTAGATCATCAGTTTACAAAACTCGGAGTTTGGCAGTATGACGATGGAGAAACAAGCATCTGGATCAATTTCATAGAAAGAGACGGCAACGCCTATGTCGTTGAGTATGAAATCAACTACTGTGCACACTACTGGTCAAGCCGGGAACAGATTACATACAGCACAAACGGGAGCAAGAAGGTCTACGGAGATAATGAGTGGAATGGCGAGACCTATTACCTGCTGATCGATTTGGGAGACATTCGCCATGAGGACGGCAGCGAATCATCGCTTGGTTACATCAAGGTGTATCCTTGGAGCGGCGTATATTGGGACGCGCTTCATGTGTATGGCGGACCGTATAAACTATATAACTAAGCAAGAAGAGAAAAAACCAATAGAAGATATGCTACAAAATAAACGGAGGAAATATCATGGTCTGTAAACAGTGTGGAAATATCCTTGCGGAGGGGAGTACGTTTTGCGGGGACTGCGGCGCAAAGGTCGAGGCGCCGGACAGCGCCGCCCCTTCCGCGGCGGGCTTCTTCTCCGCCCCCGGAGATCTGGGCGGCGCCGCGCCGAAGCGGACATCCGGTGCTTCCCCGGCAGCCGGCGCGGACACAGGCGCATCATCCGGGGTCCGCGTTGCAAGCTCTCTTTCGTCCGCCGGTGCGGCGGTGACGGGCGCAGGCACGTCTGCTGCGGCGGATGCGAAGCCCTTCGCGCCGAAAGCCGGACGATGCCCGCACTGCGGTGCGGAGCTGCGTCCGGGCGACCGCTTCTGCGCCGTCTGCGGCGGCGCGACCGAGCCGGCTGCGCGGAAGTCCACGCCGAAGCGCCCCCGCTCCGCAAAGAAAAAGAAGCTGCTGATCTCCTGCATCGCTTTGGCAACGGTCTGCGTGCTGGTCTTCGGCATCTTCGGGATCGTTGCGCTTGTGCGCGCGAACGGCCCCTTCGGACAGATCCTCTCCTCGCTGGAAAACACGCTGACCGGCAAGTCCTTCTCCGTCCGCGTATCGCTTTACGAGGACGGCAGCCTGGAGGATAAATACACTGCCGAGGTCGTGTTTTCTCCCGCAGACAGAGAGCTGACCGCCGTGATCAGCGACGGCAGACACACCTATGCCATTTATCAGGGATACATTATTTATAAAAACAGCGACTATGTCTATAAGGAGGACATCAGCGACGAGGTGGAGATGTTCTTCGACGTCTATAACAGCGTCGATCTGTCCGAGCCGGATCCTCTGGAGGCGCTCGATCGTCTCGATCCGAGCGGACGGACGCTCCGCAGGATCGAGGAATCTATTGACACGGAGGCGCTGCGCGAGTGCTTCGGCACCCTTCTGGAGGAGCTGAACGACGAAAAATGGCTGACGGAAAACGCCGGCTATTACTGCTCAGAGCGCGGCGGCAGCACGACGTTCTGCTTCGACCTGGATTACGACGTCCTGCCGCAATTCCTGTACGCGGCGCTGGAGACGGTGAAGCCGGCGTTCCGGTCGATCGACGACTATTATGACATAAAGGACAGCGTTGCATACTTGCAGCGGCGGGAAAATACATCCGCATATCTGGAATTTACAACGGAGGGAAACTATTTGACCTCTGCCGTCATCATCACGCAGGAGCGCAACGATTCCCTGCGCATCACGCTGGATTTCAGCGACATCGGCAGCACGGAGATCGACATGGAGCAGCTTGACTACTGGCTCAGGATCGCGGAAGACTGATGCGTTGCCGGCCCGAAACATGGAGCAGATCGTATGTACTGTAACAGATGCGGAAAAGAACTCCGCGAGGGCAGCGGCCTCTGCCCGGACTGCGCGCCCGTGAAAAAAGGCGCCGCCGGAGGAAAGCTGACAGGCTCTCTTGTCGGGACCGTCAGAAAGACCGCGCCCCGAAAAGAAGACCCGCCTTCGGACACATTGTGGCACGCGCCCGCCGATCTGGACGGCACAGCGGCAGCGAACGCCGACGCGGCAGGGGACATATGGGCGGCGGAGCCACCCGCGGGACTGCCGCCGCACGCCAGGGCGCTTGACGGCGGCGCTGCCAACCGCTTCAACCGCTCGCCGCGCTTCCAGACGACGCTCCGCCGCGAGACGATCACGATCCGGCGTCCGCCGGCGGCGAACGGAACGCCGGAATTCAACTGGCTGACAATCCTGCTCCCGCCCGTGCTGATGGCAGCCGTTCTGGTCGTCGTCTCCGTCCTCTCCGGCGGCGTCTCCACCTACCTGTTCTTTATGATCCCGATGCAGGTGATCTCGGTCGTCGTATCCGTCGTCAGCTACCTGCAGCAAAAAAAGAAGCATACACGCCTGAGCGCAAAGCGGGAAGAGGTCTACACCGCTTACCTGCAGAGCATACGGGAGCAGGTCGCCGCGGCGGCCGATGAGCAGCGGAGCGTTCTTCTGCAGGAGAATCCTTCCGCGCAGGAGTGCGTCCGCATCGCGGCAAAGCGCAGCCGGAGCCTGTGGGAGCGACGCTTTGACGACCCGGACTTCGGCGCGTTCCGCATCGGCACGGGCGATGTCCCCGCGGCGGTCACGGCGGTGTGGACGAGGGATGTCCTTTCCATGACCGACGACCCGTTGGAGGAGCAGGCTGAGTGCCTCGGCGCGGAAGGAAAGCGGATCGCGGACGCTCCCGTGCTGATCGGCCCGGAGGACAGGCTGGTCGGCTTTGTCGGGCCGAAGGATGCCGCAAATCAACTGGCGCAGGAGGTCGCGGTGCAGCTTGCGGCGCTGCATTCGTACGAGGATCTGAAGCTCTGCGTCATTTTCTCCGAGGCGGACCGGGACGGCTGGGACTGGGTGCGCTGGCTCCCGCACACGCACAGCGACGAGGACGACCTGCGCTATCTGGCGGCAACGCAGGCGCAGGCGAGCATCCTGCGGGAGAAGCTGCTCTCCGTGCTGCACGCGCGCGCAAAGAACGCGCCGCACACGGGCTATGGCGCAGCGGGCGGCAGACCGCGGTATCTTCTGATCGTCGCGGCGCCCGAGCTTCTTGCGGGGAATCAGATCTACGAGCAGCTTTCCGCCCCGTCGGATCCGGGCATCCGGGTGATCTTTCTTTGCCGGTCTGTCGCGCAGCTGCCGAAGGAGTGCAGCGCGGTCGTGGAGGTCGCCGCCTCCGGGGGCGTTTTCTACCCGCGCGACGATGCCGACCGGCGGCAGACATTCCGGCGCGATCGGTTCGACCACGCCGCCTGCGACGGCTTTGCCAGAGCGCTGGCGCCGCTCCGGCTCTCCGAGAGCGCGGAAAAGCACACGATCCCCAACGCCGTCAGCTTTTTTGAGGGCTATCGGCTCAAGCGCATCGAGGACTATGACCTCGGCGCCGCATGGAGCAGCGCGCGGACGGACACCTCCCTTGCCGTGCCGGTCGGCGTCGACGAGTCCGGCAAGGTGTTCTCGTTCGATATACTGGACGGAAAACACGGTGTTCACGGTCTGGTGGGCGGAATGCCCGGCTCCGGCAAATCCGAAATGCTGCAAAGCTGGATCCTCTCCATGGCGATGCATTTCTCGCCGCAGGACATTTCGTTCATCCTCATCGACTTCAAGGGAACCGGGCTGATCACACCGTTTGTCGACCTGCCGCATCTCGCCGGCACGATCTCCAACATCGACAGAGACATCCGGCGCAACAAGGAGGCGCTGGAATACGAGCTGACCCGCAGGGAAAAGCTGTTCGATCAATACGGCGTTTCCAACATTCAGGCGTATCTGAAAAAATGCAACAGCGGGAAGATCAAAGAGCGACTGCCCATCCTGTTCGTCATCATTGATGAGTTCGCGGAGTTCAAAAAGACCTTCCCGGAGTTTATGAAATGGGTGGAAAGCAGCTTCGCCAAGGGCAGATCCGAGGGGATCTGGTTCATCCTTGCGACGCAGCAGCCCGGCAACGAGGCGAGCCAGGCGATCAAGGAGAATTCCCATTTCAAATGGTGCCTCAAGGTCGCCTCTGCCTCCGCCAGCAAGGAGCTGCTCGGCATCCCGGACGCCGCGCAGATCACCCGCCCCGGCAGGGCATATGTCCGCGTCAACAACAACAGCTCGGACTTTCTGGTGCAGGTGCAGAGCTTCTGGAGCGGCGCGCCCTATGCTGCCGGAAAGGACTATTCCGCCGACCGCGTCAAGCTCGCCACGGTCGATCTTGCGGGAAACCGCAGGTATTTCTCCGATGCCGCCGCAGGGCAGAAGGACCGGAACGGGACAACGGAGATCGACGCGGCGGTGGCTTATATTGCGCAATACGCAAGGAAGCACCACATCCCTGCCGCCGCGCGTGTCTGGTCGGAGCCTCTGCCTGCCAGGATCGCGGTGGACGCGCTTCTGCGTGAGGCGGGAAGCGCTTTCCCCACGAAGGAATTCTCCGTGATCGTCGGCAAGGTGGACGACCCGAAGCGCCAGGCGCAGTATCCGCTTGCCATGCGCTTTTCCGAGCAGGGGCACATTGCGATCTACGGCGCGCCGGTCACGGGCAAGACCACGCTGCTCAAGACGCTGGTGATGTCTGCGGCGTTGCAATACGCCCCGCAGGACGTCAATCTCTACCTCATGGATCTCGGCGGCATGAATATGCGCTGCTTTGCGGGGCTGCCTCATGTGGGCGGCATCGTGGAGCTCGGCGATGCTGAGCGGATCGGGCGGCTGGCAAGCATGCTGCTCGACGAGATCGAGCGCAGGAAGAAGCTCTTTTCCGCGGCGGGGGTCGGCAGCATCCGGGCGTATCGGCAGGAGTGTGCGCAGAGCCTGCCCTATATTCTGCTCGTGGTGGATCAGATCAACGCCGCGCCGGCGGCGCACCCGGCGCTGGATGCCTTCCTGCTCGCGCTGACGCAGTCGGGCGCGAACTACGGCGTCTATCTGGCTGCGACGACGACCGGCGCGACCGGCATCCCTTACAAAATGCAGCCCAATATCAAGATGGCATATGCCCTGCAAATGGCGGATCGCGCCGACTACAGCGGGATCGTCGGAAAGACGAACGGCATAACGCCGGAGGACATTCCGGGCCGGGGTCTGGCAAAGCACTCGCCCGCCCTGCTGTTTCAGGCCGCGCTGCCCGCCGCGGGCGAGACGGATGCCGAGATCGACCGCAACATCCGCCTGCAGGCGGAGCATCTGGCGGAGCGCTGGCGCGGCGTATGCGCAAGGAAGATCCCGCAGATGCCGCAGGAGATCCCCTACGGCAGCATCGAAAGCAGCGGCATCGTCTGCGGGCTTGACACCGCCACCATCGAGCCGGTCTGCTTCGATCATCAAAAGCAGTATTATCTCATCATTTCCGGCACGCCGCACAGCGGCAAGAGCCGGACGCTCTATATGCTGGGCAGGCAGATGAAGCAGAAGCTGGGCGGTACGCTGCATCTGCTCGACGTCGCTGCGTCGGCGCCGGCGGACCTGCGGGCAGAGGCGGCGGATCATGCGACGACCGCCGAAGAGATCCACGCCTTTTTTGACCGCCTGATGCCCGTCCTGCGCGGGCGCAGCGAGCAGCCGGTCGAAGAAAGAGAGGGCTTCGCGCCGATCATCGTGCTGATCGACGATTTTTCCGCGTTTTATTCGCAGGTAAACGACAAGACGGTCAGCCGGCTGGAAGCGATCTCCAAGCTCTGTGACGGCCTGCGGGTCTATCTGCTTGCCGCGGGCGATGCGACGGCGCTTTCCGTCTTCCGCGCGAAGGGCGAGCCCTTTGTCACCGCCGCCTCGACCGACCGGCAGCTTCTTTTGCTCGGCGGCTGCCTGAACGACCACGGCATCGCGCAGGTCAGACTGAGCTACAGCGAAAAAAGCGCCGTCGTAAACGAGCGCGAGGGCTATGTCGTGCAGGGACAGACCGCCCGGCGCGTTCAGTTCATGCTGGATCGATCCGCACGGAGGTGAGTTCGGATGTCGATAACGCTCAGCGCAGGGGAGCTGCTCGTCGCAGCGGCCCTGTGCAAAAAAGCAAAGCTGTATGCGATCGCAGACGAGTTTGCGGGGCTGCCGCCCGCGCAGCGCAGCGCGGCGATCCAAAAAACGAAAGACGGACTCTGGGAAAAGCGCCTGCTGTCCATGGATTTCGACGGAAACACAACGCTCGACGGGGAGGTGCGGCAGGCCGTCCTCTTCTGCACGGAGTGCAGCAGGTATCTGTCTGTCGTCTCGCGCTCGCGTGAGGCCGGGATGTCCAGGCTGATCGTATGGAAACGGGGCGACCGCTTTCTGCTTGCCGACGTGCGGAACAAAACCTACCGCCTGTCGGTGCTGCGGCGCGGCGAGGTGGAAAAACGTCTGCTGCACAGTATTCCGTGGAGCGGGAAGAGCCGCCCGGAAAAGACGACGAAACTCACGCAGACAGCGCTGAAAAAGGCTAAGCGCTGCGCAAAAAGCAACGATTTCGACGGCGCAGCCCTCCTGCTGCGCCGGCAGGGCGCGGATGAGGACGCCTCGCGGATCATCGCCAACGCGCTTTTGGAAAACACCTCCGTCTTTTCCGTCATCACCGTTGACCAAACCGTGCAGCCGCCGGTCTGCGGGCATTGTATGTTTTCCGTGGACGGGGAGGGGTATCTGCTGATCGAGCCGGCAATGGAGGACTATCGCAGCGCCGCAGCGTTTGCGGACATCCCGGAGCAGCGGCTGAAGGAGAGGCTCTTCGCGCTGCTGGACGGCTTTTTCTCCGGAGGAGGTGCGGCGGATGAAGCATAGCATCATCGTCACGGTGCAGTTCGGCGGACGCGCGGCGGATATGGAGCTGCCGTGCCGGATGCCTGTCGGGCTGCTTTCCGGGCGGCTGCTGAGCGCGCTGCAGGCCATGGAGCCCGCCCGGTTCAGCCATATGCACGGGCTGTGGCTCGTACATAACGGGCAGTACCTGCCGGATGAGGCGGCCTGCCTGCTTGACTACGGGATCTGCGACGGGGATTTTCTGACCGTCACAGAGAAAAAAGGCTCCTTCCGGGAGCGCGGATGATCGGAGGAACGAACGATGGCAGATACCTTGCAGGATATGCAAAACGGCGCAGCGGGCGTCGTCAGCGAGCTCAGCGACGTAAAGGCAAAGTGTCAGGAGGCCGTGAACGATTTGACCGCGCAGATCAGCGCCGTGGAGGCGGCGTGGCAGGGACAGGCCGCCGATGCCATGGTCGAGGCGCTGGCGGCGCAGAAAGCAAGGATCCGGACCGCGATCGGCAGGATCGAGGTGCTGATCGCGCAGGTGCAGAGCCAGGCAGCCTCTGCCGCTGCCGCCTGGCCCGCCGAAGAAACAAAACCCTGAGGAGGAAAAGCCATGGCGGATAAGATTTTCCTGCAGGACGACGAAATAAGCACAAAGAATATCAAAAAGGCGGTCTCGCTGCTCGAAACCGTGACGCGCTCGTCCGATTCTCTCTTTGCCGCGACCTCACTGTATGATATTGCATCGACGATGCAGCACAATGTGCGCAACAGCTACGGCGTCCGGTTCCTGTCAAACGCTGCGGAGGAGGCAGAGAGCATCGCCTGCGAGCTGGAAGCAGTCGCGGCAAATCTGGCCTCCCTGCAAAAGCGCCTTACCGATTGCCCCGAGGCATTGCAGGAAGCGGACAAAACGTTCAAGGGCTGGAACGATAAGAGCGGGGAGCATTGGCTTTCCAGAACCTTCAGCACGCTGTTCGGCACGACGATCGGCTGGTATCTGTGCGATCTGTTCGGCATACCCCGCAACGCCCCGGTGGAAACGGTGGTATCCTCCGGAGACGAAACGCACGAGCAGACAGTGCCC
>CAMEMX010000029.1 GCA_945927915.1 uncultured Clostridia bacterium | reverse complement strand
CGCAGGCGGACGTGGTAGAAGATCTCCAGCCTGCCGATCAAAACGTCATAGACGGCGAAGGTGACGTTCGCCATGACGAGCAGCACGGCAAGCAGATACGTCTCATACTGCGCGAATTCCGCGCGCAGCGCCTCCAGACGGAACACGAAGAGCATCAGCGCATAGGCGCCGAGCACCGCGCCGGTGCAGAAAACGACCTTCACCGCCCATTGCAGCGCCTTCGGGCGCAGGCGGTTGAGGTATTTGCGCAGCATCGGATAATAGCCGAAGAAGGCGAACAGCACCGCCGATTCCTTCTCCGGCGCGAGCAGCGCCGCCAGCGCCGCCACGCCGAGGAACCATACCGCGCTCCATTTTTTGCCCGTCTCGGCGTAGACCGGGATGAGCACCAGCGACGCCAGCACCGGGCAGGCGACCGACGCGAAGGGCAGCACCCCGCCGAGGAACATCAGCGCCAGCGCCAGCGCCGCCAGCACGCCGCACAGCGCAAGGCGCTTGGTATCACTTCTTCTGTTCATCGCGGCTCCCGTCCGAATTGTTCTTTAACAGGGCATATTTGATGTCCCACAGCTTCTGCGACAGGTCGACGTAGTAGGTGTGCGGGTTGTCGAAGCGCTTGACCTCGTCCCAGAGGGTGTCGACCTGTGCGCGGCAGTAGTCGCGGATCTCGTCGAGCGTGGGCATCTTGTAGACCAGCTCGCCGTTTTTGAAGATCGGCACCTGCAGCTCCTTGGCGGTGAAATTGTAGACGGTCTTCTGCTTCCACGTCGCCTCCGGGTCGAAGATCCGCAGATCCTTCGAGTCGTCGACCACCTCGTCGTGGACGCACAGGTAGTCCGCGATGGCCTTGCCGGTGTCGTTGCCGTAGAAGCGGTAGAGCTTTTTGAAGTGCGGATTGGTGATCTTGCCGACGTTTTCCGAGATCTTGATCTTCGGCTCGACCGTGCCGTCGTCGCGCTCGACCGCGACGAGCTTGTACACGCCGCCGAAGACCGGCTCGCTGCGCGCGGTGATGAGGCGCTCGCCCACGCCGAACATATCGATCTGTGCGCCCTGCTGCAAAATGTCCTGAATGATGTATTCGTCGAGCGAGTTGGACACGGAGATGCGGCATTGCGTCCAGCCCGCGTCGTCGAGCATCTTACGCGCCTTTTTGGTCAGGTAGGTCATGTCGCCGGAGTCGAGGCGGATGCCGCATTTTTCGATGCCGAGGGGCTTTAAGACCTCGTTGAACACGCGGATGGCGTTCGGCACGCCGCTCTTGAGGGTGTTGTAGGTGTCGACGAGCAGGACGGCGTTGTTGGGGTACAGCTCGCAGTAGGTCTTGAACGCCTCATACTCCGAGTCGAACATCTGCACCCACGAATGCGCCATCGTGCCGCCGGCGGGCACGCCGTAGAGCTGGTCGGAGATCGTGCAGGCGGTGCCGTGGCAGCCGCCGATGTAGGCCGCGCGTGCGCCCAAAATCGCGCCCTGTGCGCCCTGCGCTCTGCGGGAGCCGAATTCCAGCACGGTCCTGCCCTGCGCGGCGCGGACGACGCGGTTGGCCTTGGTAGCGATCAGGCTCTGGTGGTTGAGGATGAGCAGGATATACGTCTCGACGAGCTGCGCCTCGATGGCGGGTGCGCGGACGGTCAGGATCGGCTCGCGCGGGAAGATCGGCGTGCCCTCCGGCACGGCGAAGATGTCGCCCGTGAAGCGGAAATCGCGCAGGTAGGCGAGGAAGTCCTCGTCAAAGATGCCTCGGCCGCGCAGGTAGGCGATGTCCTCTTCGGAAAAATGCAGGTCGCGGATGTAGTCGATCACCTGCTCCAGTCCCGCCGCGATGGCGAAGCCGCCGCCGTCGGGGACGTTGCGGTAAAAGACGTCGAAATAGCAGACGCGGTCACGCATCCCGTTGCGGAAATAGCCGTTGCTCATCGTCAGCTCGTAGAAGTCGCAGAGCATGGTCATGTTGAGCTTGTCGTAAGTGTTCATAGCGCACCTCGTTTGTTTCATTTTGTCCCTATTATACTCCTCTTTGCGTCAAATGACAATCCCCCGCGATGCAGGATTTTTCATTGACCTGACGGAATTTTTTTGGTATGATAGAATATGAGAAAAAATGCGAAGCGTATTTGATCGTTACGCGCAAAGGAGAAATGATATTATGGCAATCGAAGTCGGAATCCGGGGCCTTGCCGAGGCGCTCGTCGAGCAGGCCGACACCGCGAAGGAGGTCGGCTCCGGCGACCTGCTGGTCTACGCGACGCCGTGCATGGTCGCGCTGATGGAGGGCGCCGCCTATGAGTCCATCGCGCCGTACCTTGCCGAGGGCGAAAGCTCCGTCGGCACAAAGATGGACGTGACGCACCTGTCCGCCACGCCCGTGGGCATGAGCGTCCGCGCCGAATCCGTCGTCACGGCGGTCGAGGGCAGAAAGGTCACCTTCTCGATCACGGCCTATGACGAGGCCGGCGAGATCGGCAGGGCGACGCACGAGCGCGTCGTCATCAAGACCGAGCGCTTTTTGGAAAAGACCTACGACAAGCTGTAACGCAAAGAGCAGCCCCGAAATCACACATTAGGAGAAATTCCCATGGACAAACGTTTTCTGGAAGCGGGCGAGGTCGTCGGCACGCACGGCATTCAGGGCGAGGTCAAGATCCTGCCCTGGGCGGACGGCCCGGAATTTTTGCTCGGCTTCAAGACCCTGTATCTGAACGGCAAGCCCTACGCCGTCCGTTCCAGCCGCGTCCACAAGACCTGCGTGCTGGCAAGGCTGGAGGGCGTCGACACGCCCGAGCAGGCGACCTTACTTCGCAAGCAGGTCGTCACCGTCGACCGCACGGGCGTCAAGCTGCCCGACGGCGCGGTCTTCATCGCCGACCTCATCGGCTGCCGTGCGCTGGACGACGACGGCAACGAATTTGGCAAAATCACCGACGTGCTGACCATGCCGTCGAGCGACGTCTACGTCGTCAAGGGCGAAAAAACCTATATGATCCCCGCCGTCAAGGCGTTCGTCCGCGAGGTCAACGTCGCGGAGGGCTTTGTGCGCCTGCATCTGATCGAGGGAATGGCGACCGATGAGAATTGACATCCTGACCCTGTTTCCCGACACCGTCGGGGACATGATGAACGAATCCATCCTGGGCCGCGCGCAGGAGCGGGGGTATATCCGCATCGAGACGCACCAGATCCGCGACTACACGACCAACAAGCAGAATCAGGTCGACGACTATCCCTACGGCGGCGGACGCGGCGCGGTGATGCAGGCCGACCCGCTCTACAACTGCTGGTGCCACGCGTGCGACGAGGCAGGCGGGCCGGTGCACACGGTCTACCTGACCCCCTGCGGGCACGTTTTCACGCAGGCGGACGCGAAACGCCTGTCCAAGCTGGACAACATCATTTTGGTCTGCGGACATTACGAGGGCATCGACCAGCGCTTCATCGACGAATGCGTGGACGAGGAGATCTCCATCGGCGACTTCGTCCTGACGGGCGGCGAGATCCCCGCCATGGCGGTGGCGGACTCGGTTTGCCGTCTCGTGCCGGGCGTCCTGTCCGACAGCGAGTGCTTTGAGGACGAGAGCCACTGGGCAGGCACGCTGGAATACCCGCAGTACAGCCGCCCCGCCGTCTGGCACGGACGTGAGGTGCCGCCCATTCTGCTCTCCGGCGACCACGCGAAGGTCGCACGCTGGCGCAGGAAGCAGTCGCTGTTAAGGACGCGGGCGCGGCGGCCGGATATGTACGAAAAGCTGGTTTTCGAGACGAAAGAGGACAAGAAAATTCTGAAGGAGATGGCGGAGGATGACGAACGTCGGGCAGCTCCGGCAATGGATCGCGGAGAGTAAGTCCGCCGTATTTTTCGGCGGCGCAGGCGTCAGCACGGAGTCGGGCATTCCCGATTTTCGCAGCGTGGACGGGCTTTACAGCCAGAAATTCGACTACCCGCCGGAGCAGATCATCAGCCACAGCTTTTACCTGCGCAAGCCGGAGTATTTTTTCCGCTTCTACCGCGAAAAAATGCTCCCGCTCGGCTTCGAGCCGAACGTGACGCACAGGGTGCTCGCGCGGCTGGAAGAAGAGGGCCATCTTGCCGCCGTCGTCACGCAGAATATCGACGGCCTGCACCAGAAGGCCGGCAGTAAGAATGTTTTTGAGCTGCACGGCAGCGTCCTGCGCAATTACTGCGTCAAGTGTCACAAATTCTACCCCGCCGAGACCGTCCGCGACGCCAAGGGCGTTCCCCTGTGCGATTGCGGCGGCATCATCAAGCCCGACGTGGTGCTCTATGAGGAGGCGCTCGACGACAACACCGTCGCGGGCGCGGTCTCCGCGATCCGCCATGCTGACCTGTTAATTGTCGGCGGCACGAGCCTGACCGTCTATCCCGCCGCCGGGCTGCTGCAATACTACCGCGGTCACCGGCTGGTGCTCATCAACCGCGACGAAACGCCCTACGACAGCTATGCCGACCTGGTGTTCCACGACTCGCTCGGCAAGATCTTCTCGCAGCTCTGAGGCGGTAATCCCTGTAGGGCGGGGGCAGCCGGCGGAAACGAACAAATCCCTACGAATGCGGTAGTTCCGAGATTGCCACGGCTTGCTTTGCAAGCCTCGCAATGACAAATCCCCCCCTTTGTCATTGCGAGGAGGGCGCAGCCCGACGTGGCAATCTCGTGCAGGAGCTTCCAATTTCGTACAACGAGGTGTTATATGGAACGAACCATGCGGGTCATCGCCCGGATGCACAGCGATTTCGCAGAAAAATTCGGCATCCCGCGCCAGAGCGGGCTGGTCGGCGCCCTGCGCTCTGCCGTCGTCTTTGCGCCGGAGTTCCGCAATCCCGACGCCCTGCGCGGCATCGCGGACTTCTCCCACCTCTGGCTGATCTGGGAATTTTCCGAAGCCGTGCGCGAGAGCTGGTCGCCGACCGTGCGCCCGCCGCGTCTGGGTGGCAACGAGCGCCTCGGCGTCTTCGCCACGCGCTCACCCTTCCGCCCGAATCCCATCGGGCTTTCCTGCGTCCGGCTGGAGGAGGTCCGGCAGGACAGGGCGCTCGGCCCGGTGCTGATCGTCTCCGGCGCGGACCTGATGGACGGCACGCCGATCTTCGACATCAAGCCCTACATCCCCTACGCCGACGCGCATCCCGACGCGCGCGGCGGCTTCGCGCAGGACGCGCCGCAGCCGACCCTGACGGTCGATTTCCCGCCGGAGCTGCTTGCCCGCGTGCCGGAAGACCGCCGGGAGGCGCTTTGCGCCGTCCTCGCCCTCGACCCGCGCCCGCCCTACCAGTCCGACCCGTCGCGGGTATACGGAATGCGCTTTGCCGGCCGCGAGATCCGCTTCACCGTGCGCGAGACCACCCTCACCGTCTGCGACGTTGCAGAATAAGGATGAATGACAGGATAAAAATCTGCGCAATGCCGCGGCGACCCGTGGCATTGCGCAGATTTTTTGGACAAAACGCGGCAAATCGCTGCATTTTGAGGGCGAATCAACCCGAACGTGATCTATCGTGTTTGTCTGCTGCACCCGGCCCGCTTTTCTCTGCGATTCGTGTCCGGATGTTCTGCGACAAATACAGGAGGAATATACAGACCGGATGTGCGCATTGCGTTTATATGCGAACCGGGTTTCTTATTGGATCGCGCGCTCTTTGCCGCAAATTCTCTTACAGTAAAAGGCAATCGACAGAGTCGTTGCCACTGTCCAGCCGATGGGCCAGGCGCACCAGATCCCGGTGGAGCCCAGCGTCGTGCCCGAAAGCGTAAAAGCCAGAACCACGCGAAGAACCAAATCGGTGAAGGTGGCGATGACGAACTGCTTCATCCTGCCCGTCCCCCGAAGGATACCGTCCGCGACCAGTTTCGCCGACACCACAAAATAGAACGGTGACAGGATCCACAGAAATTCCAAACCGGTTCTGAGGGCCGTCTGCGTTGGATTTTCGATGAAAAAGCCCATCAGGGCTTTCCCGCAGAGGCAGTAGACCGCAACCAGCGGCACGCACAGCGCCCATACCAGCTTCAGTCCGGCCTTGAATCCCGCACGAATGCGTTCCGGTTTTCCCGCTCCCAGATTCTGCGCGGAGAAATTGGATATGCCGTTGCCAAGGGTCGTGAAGGATGTAACGACCAGATTGTTCAGCTTCACACCGGCGGAGTATCCCGCCATGACCTCCGTGCCGAAGCCGTTGATAACACTCTGGATCATGGTATTGCCCACGGAAATAAAGCTCTGCTGCATAATGCTGGGCACCGCGATTACCGCCAGGCGGCCAAGCAGCTTCCAGGAAAAGACCGGCGTTTTCCCCTCTGTATGGATCTTCTTCAGCCTGAGCAGCACCACAAGCAGGGCCAGCACACAACTGACGCCCTGGCACAGGAAGGTGGCCCAGGCCACACCGGCAACACCCATATTGAAGGCAGTAACAAACAGAATGTCCACCGCAATGTTGCTCAGGGATGATACCGCCAGAAAAATGAACGGTGTTTTGCTGTCACCCAGCGCCGAGAAGATACCGGTAGCAATGTTATAAAAAAATACAAAAGGCAGGCCCCATACATAGATGTCCAGATACAGCGCAGAGTCCGCGAATACTTCCTTCGGCGTGTTGATCAGCCGCAGCATACCGTCGCATCCCAGGATCCCGGTCAGCATCAGTATCAGGCACAAGGCGCCGCTGGCAAGCAGGGCGGTATAGACCGCTGTTTTCAGCTTTCCGTATTCCCTGGCGCCAAATAACTGCGATACGATAACGGAGCATCCAATATTGCAGCCAAAGGCAAAGGCGAGGAAGATCAATATGATCTCATAGCCGTTTCCCACCGCCGCCAAAGCGTTCTGTCCGATAAACTTGCCGGCTACCCAACTGTCGGCCAGGTTGTAAAGCTGCTGGAAAATGATGCTTCCGAACATAGGCAAACAAAATTTCCACAGCACCGTTGACGGCTTGCCGGTTGTCAAATCCTTATTCATGGGTTCGCGATCTCCTTCCCGGAGTAATGATTTCATCAAGTTGCGCTGTTGGGATGACTTTTTTTCGGCTAAGTATTATAAACCCTGCGGTTTGATCTGTAAAGTGCCGATTTTTTATTTTGTGACCTACCGTCGTCGTATCACGCGCAGAGGGCTGCTTATGGACAACCGGTCGATTTTATGATAGAATGATCGCACTAAGCATTGTCTTGCAGCGTTTTGCGTATCGGGCGGAGCTCCGCGAAAAAAGCGGCAGCAAAATAAGCGCGGCAAATCGTTGCAAACCACAGCATTTTGGGAGGGTTTCGATTGTGACAAGGGTGCTTTTTGTCTGCCACGGCAGCGCTCACAAACCGGTTGTTTTCCCATGCAAAGTGGCGCATTTTCGCCCATTTTGAAGAAAAAATACATCTACAAACTACGGTAAAACTACGTTTGACGGAAGTTAAAACGTGGTGTGTAATCAATGCAAACTGGCGCAAACTACAGCTTTTTCGATACAATAATCAAAAACTACTAATGATTATGGAGGTGCACCTTGATAGCCCAGAGTATTTAAGTCATCAAGCGCATTTTTTGTTGCATTTAGATTTGATTAACAACACAATCACATTACTCTTATGCTATATATTCTGGAAGAAAGAACTATTCATAGGAAAAAAAGGAGTTTAAGCTAAAATGAAGAATTTGTTGATTATTATCATTATTTTATTGGTGTTCATCATTATACTTTTCATCGTTGAAAAACTAATTTTTTCTCCATTCAAGGGTACGGTTAAAAGTTGGTTGCATCACTCGGATTATAATGGGAGACATATCACTTTCAAAAGTAAGCACAATAAATTAAGCGGTTGGTTTTATGGGGAAAATAATGCTTGTCCCAAGGGACTGATTATTTTTTCTCACGGAATGGGTGTAACTTCAGAATATTATATTCCTGAAATACTCTATTATGTTGAGAAAGGCTATAAAGTTTTTGTCTTCGATAACACTGGCTACGGCGCAAATAAGGGACAGTTTCTGGGGTTCTCACAGGCAGTTGTTGATTTAAAATCTGCCATAGACTATGCCGACAATGGAACATTACCAGTCACACTTATTGGTCACAGCATGGGAGGATATGCTGTCTGTTGTGTTCTCAACCGTTTGGATTTATCCAAACACAACATAAAAAACATAGTAACTTATGCTGCTCCCGACAATCTTTCGGAAATGGCTTTAGCCTTTCTAAATGCGCATGGAAGTCTCATTCGGACTCTCGTTGCAAAGATAATCTGCTTTGGACAGTTCCTTTTATATGGAACTAGTGCTTATTTAAAGGCATCGGATATGGTTGATAAAAATCAGCAAATTCAGTTCGTCATGATTCACGGAGATAAAGACGATGAAGTTGATATAGACACAGTAAGTCTCATTTCAAAGGTTTATACAAGTCCTAATGTTACAAAAATGATTATTTCTGAGCCTGAACTAAATACTCACATGGGCGTAGTCAGAAAAAACGGTATGGCAATAAACGGAATAAACAAAGAAATAGTTGAACGCATCATGGAAAAACTATAGATTGTCAGAGTGACATATCCCAATTTGTAGGGAACAGAAAATTTCAGTTTGTCGAGCTGATGTGTTAGTTAAGGAAATTGTAATTTTTTGAATTTAGAGGGTTCAAAATGAGGGTTCAAATGAACCTTGCAAAACGAAAATGTGAACCCTTTTCAAAATAGCGCGGTAGTCTGTTGACCCGAAAAAACTACGTTTTGACTACGTTTGAGGGCGGCAGTTTGCTACACTTTGCGTCATATTGCCATTCTGGCACATTTTTTGTATGTTTTAGAAACGTTATAAAGTATGGCAAATTAGCGCGAATTAGCGCATTTTACAGTAATTTAGGAGGGAATATGAAACCAACGAGAGTGCTTTTCGTGTGCCACGGCAATATCTGCCGCAGTCCGATGGCGGAGTTTTTGATGAAGGAGCTGGTCGCGCAGGCGGGGCGGGCGGCGGAATTTGAGATCGCCTCCGCCGCGACGAGCAGCGAGGAGCTGGGCAACCCCGTCTATCCGCCCGTGGCGGCGCTGCTGCGCGGGCGCGGCATCTCCTGCCGGGGAAAGGTCGCCCGTCAGCTCCGCCGCGCGGACTATGACCGCTATGATTATATTATAGGTATGGACGAGGCCAACCGCCGCAATATGCTGCGCCTGTTCGGCGGCGACCCGGCGGGAAAGGTCTCGCTGCTTTTGGACTTTACCGATCACCCGCGCGACGTGGCCGACCCGTGGTACACCCGCGATTTCCGCGCAGCCGAGCGCGACATCGAGGAGGGCTGCCGCAGGCTGCTGCAAAAGCTGTCGGAATAACCACTTGCAATCCGGCAAAAACAGGTGTATAATAGAAAAACAAGCGGGGAAATACGGATGAAATCGCTTCGGTTTTCCCCAAAAACAAAAGACAGGGGAGCTTGTACGGCAGGCTGAGAGGAAGTCATCCAACTTCGACCCTTTACCTGATGCGGATAATGCCGCCGTAGGAAGTCGTTTTTTCGGATTTTTTACAGGAGGCACGCTTGGGCCTCCTGTTTTTTTGCACTACCTGAGAAAGGGGGAACGTCGTCCGCGCATGGCGCGGCGGGCTGAGGGGGAGCGCCCTGAGCCTTGTATCGCAGCGATGGGAAGCCGTGTTCCGGCGTGAGAGGATGCCAGCAAGCATCGACCGACCTTCCGTGCAGCCAGAGGCAAGCTGCATCTATTTTTACCGGAAGCGCCGCTGCATACAGCCGTTTTCCGCAAGTTCAAAGGAGTGTCAAAAATGAAAAAAGTCAACATCAAAAAGCTGGCGGTCGCCGCCGTCTTCTGCGCCGTCGCCGTGGTGGGCAGTCTGCTGTCCTTCCCGGTCTTCGGCAGCAAGTGCGCCCCCGTGCAGCACATGGTCAACATCCTGTGCGCCGTGCTGCTCGGCCCGGCCTACGGCGTGGGCGTCGCCTTCGCCGCCTCGCTGATCCGCAACCTGTTCGGACTCGGCAGCCTGATGGCCTTTCCGGGCAGTATGTTCGGCGCGCTGCTGTGCGGCCTCGTGTTCTGGAGGTTCAAAAACATCCCGGCGACCCTGCTGGCCGAGGTCTTCGGCACGGCGGTGCTCGGCGGCCTGTGCGCCTACCCGGTTGCGATCTTCCTGATGGGTCAGAACGCCGCCGCGATCGCGTTCTATGCCTACATCGTCCCCTTCCTGATCTCCACCGCCGCCGGCGCGGTCATTTCCGCCGCTCTGATCTACAGTCTGAAGCAGGCCGGCCTGCTTCTCAAAATGCAGCGCACCTTGGAGGTTTAACGTATGTTTGCCACAATTCTTGAAAATGTCAGAAAAACCTGTCCGCTGGTGCATAACATCACCAACTATGTCACGGTGAACGACTGCGCCAACATCGTCCTCGCCTGCGGGGCCTCGCCCATCATGGCCGACGACATCGGCGAGGTGGCGGAGATCACCGCCCTGTGCGCCGCGCTGAACCTCAACATCGGCACGCTCAACAGCCGCACGATCGACTCCATGCTGCTGGCGGGAAAGACCGCCAACGAGCTGGGCCACCCCGTCGTGTTCGACCCGGTGGGCGCGGGCGCCTCCCGCCTGCGCACGGATACCGCCCTCAGGCTCCTAAACGAGGTCAAATTCACCGTCATCCGCGGCAACGTCTCCGAGATCAAGACCCTCGCCGCCGGCAGCGGCACGACCAAGGGCGTCGACGCCGACGTCGCCGACCGCGTGACGGAGGAAAATCTCGGCGAGGCCGTCGCCTTTGCCAAGGCGTTTGCGGCAAAGACCGGCGCCGTGGTCGCAATCACCGGCGCGATTGACATCGTCGCGGACGCGAAAACGGCCTGCTGCATCCGCAACGGTCATCCGATGATGTCCTCGATCACGGGGACGGGCTGCCAGCTCTCGGCGATGACCGCCGCCTTCGTCGCGGCCAATCCGGACAAGCCCCTGGAGGCCGCCGCAGCAGCCGTTTGCGCGATGGGCCTTGCCGGAGAGCTGGCGCACGCACGCCTTGCGCCCTACGAGGGCAACGCGACCTACCGCAACCGCATCATCGACGCGATCTATCATCTCACCCCGGCTATGCTGGAGAAAGGTGCAAGCTATGAAATGCGATAAACAAAATATGCTGCTCTACGCCGTCACGGACCGCGCGTGGGTCGGCAAACAGAGCCTCTGCGAGCAGGTGGAAGCCGCCCTGCAAGGCGGCGTGACCTGCGTCCAGCTCCGCGAAAAGGAGCTGGACGAGGAGGCGTTTCTCGCGGAGGCGAAGGAAATCTCCGCCCTGTGCAGACGCTACGGCGTACCGTTCTTCGTCAACGACAATGTGGACATTGCCATCGCCTGCGGCGCCGACGGCGTGCACGTCGGGCAGGAAGACATGGCTGCCGCGCAGGTGCGCCGCCGTGTCGGAGACGGCATGATGATCGGCGTGTCCGTCCACTCGGTCGAAGAGGCGCTGGAAGCGGTCAGGAACGGCGCGGACTGCCTCGGCGTGGGCGCGATGTTCTCCACCTCGACCAAGGCAGACGCGAGCGTCCTGCCCCGCGAGGTGCTGCGCGACATCTGCAATGCGGTGGACGTGCCCGTCGTTGCCATCGGCGGCATTGGCAAGGGCAATCTGATGCAGCTTGCCGGGACGGGCGTGGACGGCGTGGCGCTGGTCAGCGCCATCTTCGGCGCGGCGGACATCGAGGACGAATGCCGCCTGCTGCGCGCTCTGTCGGAGGACATGGTGCGCACATGAAGCTGAAAGCCGCCGTATTTGACTTTGACGGGACGCTGTTTGATTCCATGTACGTCTGGGACACGGCGGGCGAGCGCTATCTGCGCTCGGTGGGCAAAACGCCCGCGCCGACCGTCCGCGACGACATCGCGCCCCTGAGCCTGCATCAGGCAGCCTGCTTTTTTCAGGAGGCTTACGCCCTCGACCTGCCGGTTGCCGAAATCATGGATGGCATCAACCGCACCATCGAGCAGGCGTATTTCCACGAAATTCTGCCCAAGCCGGGCGTGGAGGCGTTTTTGGACGACCTGCAACGCGCGGGTGTCGCCATGTGCATCGCCACGGCGACCGACCGCTATCTCGTCAGCGCCGCGCTGGAGCGCTGCGGACTGGC